>QNCH01000016.1 GCA_003645745.1 Candidatus Omnitrophota bacterium | reverse complement strand
CAGAATATTTTGAATATTATAACCGCGGACGTCTCCATCAATCTTTTGGGCACAAGCGTCCATGGGATGTATATACAGGAGCGGTAAAAATAGCTGACGTTCATATTATTAACAGAAAGAAAATAAAAACCAGCGCTATTACTATATCTTAATTTTTATAAAAAATGGTCTTGACAAAGGAGTGTGGTATAGTTACCTGTACCCTGTTTTTAATTTATTGTTTCTGTTGTTTGTCAAATGTCAAATGTCAAATGTCAAATGTCAAGATTTGCTCCTCTCCCCTATATTGAGATTTTTATGTGGAGAGCATTAGAAATTGTTATCGGCTTTACACGAGGTAATTTGGGATGACTTTTTTGTATTTCGTATTTTAGGCTGGAGATTTTTTTGTGATCAGTTATAGCTGCTTGATATGCTTTTTCATATGCGGCGCGGGCAGCGATAAATTCTTTTGTATTTTTTATTGTAATAAATTGTTCATCTATTGAAGAAGAACTATAAAAAATTTTCAATTCAAATAATACCGCGTTTTTGTTTTTTTCTGCTACATCGTAAAAAGAAAGTTTTTCTGCTTCATTTTTAGGTATTGAAAAAATAGAACTAATTGTGTTGCTTATAGTTTTATTTTCTTCATTACTTAGATTCCTGTCATTGATTATTATGTTCCCAAAGTCTATTATTTTAACTTTTCCTGAATTTTTTTCTATAAAAATGTGGCTTAAATGAATGTTGCCAGGAAAGGATTTGTCAAGATAGATAATGCCGCGTTTAAATAATTCTCCCAGTGTTGTCCCAACAATTTCCCCGACTTGAGCAGGCAACAATTTTTTATCTCGTGCCATGGAGGAGATGTTTTCCCCTTGAACACCTTTTTCTACAAGATAATTACCCCAAACAATGACGGACGGCGATATTTTTAATTGATTTATTTTTTTTAAGACTTTTTTTTCTATACAATCCTGAAATGGTTTAAAATAATAGGAGATATCTTTATGTTTAAATAATTTTATCTCTCCCCTTGAACCCTGAATGCTGGTAATCTCCCAATAAGTTTGTTTTTCTAATATATCGCGGAAAGCAGGGATAAGGCAAGCTACACCAAATTTTTGATACATAGGATCAGTTAATATTTTGTTTGCTAATTCAGGATGAGCATTGGAAAGCATTTTTATATTAAACGTATAGTTCTTGCCCCAATATTGTTTACATATCTTCAGATCTTTAAGGGTTAAAGTGTTGTTAATTTTAGGATGTATTGTAATATATTTTTTTTGAAATGTTTTTGTGTTGATAAAGATTTTTGGAGATAATGTTATTGTTTGTATTGCTTCTCTAATAACTGACGGCCTATGTTCGTTATAGGTTATCTCAATTGACATAGAAGTATATATAAATAATATAACAATCAATTTTGGAATGAAATAATATTGTTTCTCCATAATTCAATTATACCTTATAATTAATGATTTTGCCATTTATTGCGGCATCAATTATTGGACAAGGAAAATTTTTTAAAATTTCGCTAAAGTTTTTTAAAAATTTGCCGATAACTAAAAATAGGAAGTAAAAAAATTTGGAAATGGTAAAATTTTTGTTCACGAAAGGGTATTGTCTCTGTTAGATGATTGGCCAACGCGGAGCTTTATTTTTTTGCTATTTTAAGCTTGACAAATTCCCGCCCATTGTTTAAAATCAAATCAAGTAGGGGAAATTTCTAACCGGATAGAATTATACTCAGCAAAAGAAAAATTATTGTATACTGCTAAAGGACGAACTGTTTTTATCTGCGCATATATGGTAGGTATCGTATATCCCTATCGCAAGCAGTTGTGGTAGGTTAGGCACATCTTTTAGATTTAAAGTATAAGGATATAATATTATTTCCATGAGGGAAAAATGAAAATTGCTGATTTAGCGCGTAAATTAGAAATTAGTGAGCAAAAAATACTGGAAATTGTCAAGGAAATTGGATTAGGCGAAAAGATTGCGGAAGATGAATTGGATAATGCTTCTATTGGCAGTCTTGTGGAACATATAGATAAACTTACAGATGTGGTCAAGCCTAAACAGGCCAAAAAATCCCGCGAAAAACGCAAATCTATTAACTCTAAAAATAAAAAAGAAAAATCAAATATCAAACCTGAAGTTGCAGATACTGGTTCAGATGACGCGGCAAAAGAAGATGTTTCTAAAAGTTCTGATTCTGCGGCAGTACAAGATAACGCGCAAATAAATACTGCGCAGCCGGAGCAAACTCAGGAAGATGTTATAGAGGAAAAAGCGCAAGAAGATAGTAAAGATATAGAAACGTCTAAAGAGAACGGGGAAATTGTAACCGAAGATGTCCAACCTGAGGTTGCAGATACTGGTTCAGATGACGCGGCAAAAGAAGATGTTTCTAAAAGTTCTGATTCTGCGGCATCCAAAGATAACGCGCAAATAAATGCCGCGCAGATAGAGCCAACTCAAGTTGACGCGTCAGTTGATGCTAAAGAGCAAGTAAAAGACAATCCTGCTGAAAATAAAAATCAAAAAGTAAAAAAAGAAAAAAAGAAAATGCCGCCTAAAAAAGTTAAAACGCGGCAGCAAGAGGCAGTGCCCGCGCTTTTTAGCATTTTGTTTTTTGCACAAGCAGCTCTTGTGTTTATCGTAATTATTTTTTCTGTTTTTGTTTTACTTAGAACAAAACCGCAGCCTATGCCTGAAGAAATATCTGTGATGGAAACTTCGGCAGTAAAGACTGCTCAGTTAAATTTAAAGGATGCTAAAAAACATATTGATTTAATTTGGGAAATGGATAGAACGGGTTTTTATAAAAGTGCTTTTGCGTTATGTTCTCATTTTAAAGAGAACTTTTCAGAAGCAGAATTTTTAGAAGATGTTTGTTTTAAAGAGGCGGATATTTTATTTAAGTGGAAAAAGGAACCGCCAAGTACTCAGTATCAGGCTGCGATTAAATCTTTTCAGCAGGCAATAGAAGATTATCCTTATTCTGATAAGGTGCCATGGGCAATGTTGATGATTGGCAAGAGTTATATTTGTATGCATTTATATGATCAGGCGTTGGATATATTAAAAGAATTGGACACAAAATATCCTGATTACGAGAATATGGCTATGGTGACTCAGGCAAAAGCGCGGATTTATTTTGAGTTGAAAAAGTATGCCCAGGCAATTGCAGAATATACGAGTATAATTGCCGGATCTGCGGACAGTTCTTTTAAAAATGAGGCATATTTGCAAATTGCTGTGTGTTTTGAAAAATCAGGACAGGATACTCAGGCAATTATTGCTTATGAAAGATTTATCCAAAGGTTTCCTTTTGACGCGAAAAAGGATGATGCTTATTTCGCGATAGCTAATATTTATTTTGCCAGGGCTGAATATGCTAAAGCGTTGGATGGTTTTAAAAGGACAATTGGAAAATATCCTTATGATACACATAACGCCCAGGCTTTGTTTATGGTTGGAGAGTGCTTTGCTAAACAGGGTGATTTTGTTCAGGCGAGAAAAATAATGCAGGAAGTGGCCTATAATTACCATGAGCCTGAATTAAGCGCTAAGGCTTTATTGAAAATAGGAGATTACTATTATGCTGAGCAAAATATAGATAAAACAATCGAATTTTATGCTTTTGGATTGCAGCGTTATCCTGATTATCCTGACTTCGCGTCTATGACGTTATTTTTGGGAAAGTTGTATTTTGATACAAAGCAGTATACGCAGGCAATTAAAGTGTTGACTGATTTAGTGCAGAAATTTCCTCATGCCCAGGACAATGACGAGGTCTATTTATTACTTGGCAAAATATATTCAAAGGATGGCAAGCCTGTTGCCGCGGTTGATGCTTTGAAAAATATTATTACTGATTATCCAGCGTCAATGCTTTTAGAACAGGCTTATTGCGCTTTAGCAAACGCTTATTTTTCAGCAGAGATTTATGATAAAGCATTAGATGAATATATGCGTATATTAAATAATTATCCCCAAAATAAAAATAAGGGGTTGTTATATTATCGTTTAGGGGTTTGCAGTTATCGCTTACAATTGTATGCGGAAGCAATTAGTTTTTTTAATGAAGGGATGAATAAATGCCCTTTGAGTGAATACAGGTATGAATCCCGTTTATTTATTGCCAGGTCGTTTATTGCTGAAGGTTATCAGGATAAAGCGGTTATGCATTTACAAAGGCTGGTAAACAATGATTACTTAAAAGGCGATGATGTTTATTTGAAAGCATGTTTTATCCTTGCAGATATTTATGTAAACAAAATAAAGCCTGATGACGCGATAAATTTGTTTGATAAAATTATTGCTTCTACGCGGGATGCAAAGTTGTTAACACGGGCATTTAAATTAAAAGCTGAAGTTTACCTCAGTGTTCAGGAATATAAGTGGGCAGTGGATGTTTATAAAAGCGGCATAGATGCTTTCCAGAAAATAGATTCGCAATCAGTTGATTTTATGAAAAGTCAAATTGCGAATTTTTGCGCGGATATTGGAGATATTTTTTTTAAACAGGATAAATTTAATGAAGCGCTTATTTATTATTTAAAAGCAAACGGCAATGTTACGGATAATCAGAAAAATATTTGGCTTTTGTATCAATTGGCAAATGTTTATAGCGCGTTAGGCAATAAAGAACAGTTGTCGCAGTTCTATACCAGGTTGAAAACAGAATATCCTGACAATTATTGGACAAAACAGATGGAATGGAATTTAAAGCATAAAGAATGGAAGGCAAGCGTGGATGCAAAAGAATCATAATATAATTGTAGAAGCAATTATTACAAAATTAAAAGAACAGACAATTTGTTATCAACATATATATGAATTAAGCCGCAGGCAAAAAGAGAGCATAGCATCAGGAGCGGTGGATTCTTTGCTAAAGATTTTAACTGATAAGCAAAGGGAGTTGGATAAAAGCGAATGCAGGCAAAAAGAAATATTGCAATTAAAACAGCAGTGGGAAAAGATAAAAGAGTTTGCTGCTGATGAGGTTAAGAAGCAATTGCGGGATGAAGCGGAAAAGGTTGCAGCATTACTGGCAAAGATTGTTTCTTTGGAAAAGGAAAATATTGCTTTGGCTTTGGAGCGGAAACAGGCTGTAGGAAAAAAGATTCAACAATGTAAAACAGGTAAAAAAGCAGTAGGGAGTTATCTTTTTACATCTATGCCTACAGGTTCCAAATTAATGGATAAGAGGCTTTAGAATGGATATTTGTGTGAGGTTGTGATGAGTGCTCTAAAGAATGTATGTATTTCTAAATTGGATAAGAAACAATTAAAAAATGAGCCTGATTCTCAATATATCAGTCAATTGTCTAATGCTTTTATGGCTTTTACTAAAGGCGCTGAAAATATGCAGCAAATGTATGAGAAATTACAAGAGCGGGTAGACTATCTTACTGGAGAATTAGAAAAAAAAGATAAGGAATTGGAAGAGGCAAATCGGCTCGCGTCTTTGGGGGAGCTGGCCGCTGGTGTCGCGCATGAAATTCGTAATCCACTTTGCGGCATTGAACTGAGTGCGTCTCTTTTGCAGAGGCAGTTAAATAGCTTTGCGAAAGATAAAGATAAAGCGGAGCTTACTGCTAATATTATTGAAGGGGTCAGGCGGTTGGATAATATTGTAGTAAATTTGTTGACTTTTACCAGAGAAAAGAAAATTGTTTATAGTGTGTTTGATCCTGAACAATTGTTAGATGAAGCTATTGCTGCGATAGAGGTTAAAATTGTAAAGAATAAAGTTACGATAAATAAAAAAAAGGACTGTGCTATTTGCGTTTTAAACGCGGACAAGGAGCAAATTCGGCAGGTTTTTATAAATTTAATTTTAAACGCGGTTGAAGCAATGCCAGATAAAGGGAATTTAGAAATTTCTTTATCAAAAAAAAATGATAGATTACTTGTGATTAGTTTTCAAGATACTGGATATGGAATTACGCAAGATGTGTTGGGAAAAATATTTAATCCGTTTTTTACAACTAAAGATCATGGTACTGGTTTGGGCCTGTCAATCTCTTATCGAATTATTGAGAATCATAAAGGTAAATTGAGCGTAAAAAGCGTGCGGGGAAAAGGCACAACTTTTTCTGTGTCTTTGCCTGTTAATATAGGATAGCAATGAAAAAGAAAAATATTTTAATTGTTGATGATGATCCAATTATGCGTAAGTCTTTGGAAAAGGCATTGTATCTTCAAAAGGGTTATACGGTTGTTACTGCTGTTGACGGCAGAGATGCAATGTCCAAAATTAATCAGAAATTTTTTGATCTGGTAATTACGGATATGAAGATGCCTGGGATTGGCGGTTTGGAACTGTTGCTTAAGTTAAAAGATTTGCATGCGGAAACGACTGTTATTGTAATGACTGCTTACGGCACAGTCAATACTGCTGTAACCGCAATGAAAAACGGAGCATATGATTATTTAATGAAGCCTTTTTCTGTCGATGAGGTTGAAGTTGTGGTGCAAAGAGCAATGGAGCATCGTAAAGTATTAAGTGAAAATCGTTATTTACGTGAAGAAATCGGCGCGGAATATAATTTTGGCAATATTGTGGGTAAGAGTACACAAATGCAGTATATTTATGATTTAATAAAAAAAGTATCTTTAAGTGATGCTACAGTTTTGATTCAGGGGGAAAGCGGAACTGGTAAGGAATTAGTTGCAAGGGCATTACATTATAATAGCTTACGTAAAAATGGGCCTTTTATTAAAGTTAATTGTGCTGCTTTAGCGAGCAGTTTGTTGGAAAGTGAATTGTTCGGACATGAAAAAGGCGCGTTTACTAATGCTTATGCTAAAAGGCTGGGCAGGTTTGAATTGGCAGATAAAGGCACATTATTTTTAGATGAGATTAGTGAAATGGAAAATTCTTTGCAGTCAAAGCTGTTACGTGTTCTTCAGGAAGGTGAATTTGACAGGGTTGGCGGGTCTGCCACAATAAAAACTGATGTGCGAATTATCGCGACAACAAACAGAAATTTATCAAAAGAAGTTAGTAATCATAAATTTCGGGAGGACTTATATTACCGGTTAAATGTTATTCCAATTGTGCTGCCTTCGCTGCGGCAAAGAAAAGAAGATATTTTGCTTTTAGCAGAGCATTTTTTGGATAAATATAATCGTAAAAATGGTAAAAAAATATCTTCAATCAGCAGGGAAACGCTTGATTGTATGTTTAATTATAACTGGCCGGGTAATGTCAGGGAATTGGAAAATACTCTGGAGAGGGCAGTGGTTTTAAGCTCGGGGAATGAGATTTTAATGGAACATTTATTATTCGCGCCAGCTGAATCTAAACAGCCTTTTTGCGTGCCGCAAGAAAGTTTTGCTTTGCCTGTGAATAGGATTAAAAATATGCGGGAAACTGTGAAAAATGCGGACTCTACGGTTTTTTCGCTTTATGAAATCGAGAAAAAGGCTATTTTTAGCGCTTTGCATAAATGTAATCATAATAAGACAAAAGCTGCACAACTTTTAGGAATAACAGTGCGTACTTTACGCAATAAACTGAAGACTTTTAGCCAGTGTATTGCATAAGTATATCTTGTAGGGGGTTGATTTATTAAACCCGTGATAATAATTTTGTAATAATAATGAATTTAACAATAATTAAAATATAAGGGGCATGATAAATCACGCCCCTACAAATTGTAAATAAAAAAAATTTTAAAACAGGCATAGTTTTTGCAGAAATAATTGTGGGGGGGGGGTAGTATGGATTTATTAACAAATAGCTCTGTTCCTTATTTATCAAAAGTAATGGATGTCTTAAGCCAGAGGCATCGGGTGATTGCGAATAATATTGCGAATGTTAATACCCCTAAATATAGGGCAAAAGATATCGCGTTTAAAAAGATAATACAAAAATTTATCAAAGCAAAGCAAGGCTCTTCTAATATGGAAGAATATGAGAATCAAATAAACAAAATACAGGCTGAAGTATTTCTTCGTAATAAAGGGAATGTTAATTCCGGAGACAATGATGTTGACCTTGATACCGAAATGGCTGGACTCTCAGCTAATACTTTGATGTTTAAAACTTATGCCCAGATTTTAAAGGCTAAATTAAAACAAATAAAAATCGCAATAAACGATAAGGTGTAATTATGTCTGAAGAATGTATTTTTACTGGTTTCAGGATTAGCGCTACAGGATTGTCCGCTCAAAGAAAAAAAATGGATGTAATCGCGAATAATATGGCAAATGCCGGTACTACGCGTACTGTTGAGGGCGGGCCGTATAAAAGGAAGTTTATTACTTTTATGCCTAAGATTAATCCGAAAACAGGCGTTCAGGAAGGTGTAGAAGTAAAAGGTATTTCTGTTGATCCTGCTGCGCCGCGGATGATTTATGACCCCACTCATCCTGACGCGGACAAAAAAGGTTATGTTGCTTATCCAAATGTAAATACGATTACTGAAATGGTGGATATGCTGCAAGTTGTCAGAGCGTACGAAGCGAATGTAACAGCATTGAATGCTGCTAAAGAAATAATTAATAAATCATTAGATATTGTGAGATAGGATAATTGAATGGAAAATTTTAGCATTCAGCCTGGCATTTCTGCTGGCAAGATTATTAGTACTGCTTTACCTAAAAAAATAGCCGAATCTGCTCAGCCTGGCTTTCAGAATGTATTGGCTAATTCTATAGATCAGATTAATGAATTAAACCGTAACGCGGATAAAGCAATAGAACAGCTTTCTACTGGAGAAATTCAGGATGTGCATAAGGTGATGATTGCAGTGGAAAAGGCAAACTTAACTTTTTCTACAATGATGCAAGTGAGGAATAAACTGCTTGGCGCGTATCAAGAAGTGATGCGTATGCAGTTTTGATTCAATGTATAAAGAAGGTTGAGTTAGGTTGATGTTGAAATTTTTGGAGAGTATTACAAAATAAATTATAACGTAGGGGGTTGATTTATCAAACCCGTGACAATAATTTTGTAATATACTCAAACGCAATTGGTTTGTAAAATTTAGGCGTTTCCCTGTGCCCTAGATTGGATCGTTCTGATTGAGTCAAACCGCAGGCGCAGCTTGCTGCGCCTGCGGATTTGCGAATGAAGAACGTTTCAAGATGCAGTGCAGGGGAACGTCATAAAATTACAAACCAATTGCGTTTGAGTATAATCATGAATTTCAAAGTAACATTGCCAGGATGAAGCTGGAAATCAAAACACAGATGATTATAAAAAAGAAGCTGTCTTAGATTGTAACCCTGTACTCTTGTCACTTTGTGACTTGGCGGCCTTTTAAAATTTATACTCAAGATAGACATTTGTTTTTTATGATATGGAGCTCAAAATAATAATATGGATATTTTCTCTCAAATTTTTTCCCAGATAAGCAGTATTTTTAAAAAAATGTCTGCTGCCCAGAGAACAAATTTCTTCCTGCTTTTAACTATACTTATTTCTGTTGTTGTCTTTATTTCTTTTTGGGCAGGCAGGCAGGAATATGGTTTGTTGTATTCTAATTTGGCTAACAGAGATGCTGCCGCGATAAAATCAAAGCTTGATGAACTGAACGTAGAAAATAAAGTGCAGGGCAATTCTATTTATGTTTCAGCGAAAGAGGTTTATGATTTAAGGCTTATGCTTGCTGAAGATGGCTTGCCTAATGGCTCATCCTCAGGTTATGAGCTTTTTGACAGGACAAATTTCGGCATGACTGATTATTTACAGAATTTAACTTATAAACGCGCGTTAGAAGGCGAACTTTGCCGTACAATCAATTCTCTAAATGGTATTAATAGTTCAAGAGTGCATTTGTCTATTCCTAAACAAACTTTATTTAAGCAGGACAGGACACACCCTTCAGCCTCTATAGTACTTAATGTCTCTTCAGGGGCCTTAGGCAAAGGCAGGATAAACGGTATAGTTTATCTTGTTGCTTCGAGTGTAGAAAGCTTGTCAACTGAGCATATTACTGTTTTAGATAATCGCGGGAATTTATTATTTAGCCCTGATGACGCGGGTGCTCATGCTGGGGTTAGTTCCAGGCAATTGGATCAGCAAAAAAATGTGGAAGCATATCTGAAAAATAAAGCGGAGTCTATGTTACTTGCTATCCTGGGGCCTGGCAAAGCGATTGTTAGAGTGAATGCTGTTATGGATTTTGATCAGATAGAAAAAACCGCGGAAATTTATGACCCTGATAGCGCTGTGCCGCGTAAGGAAGTACTTAATTCTCAAGTATCCAGCGAAAAGTCAGGAGCAGAGACTGAGGACAATGAAGAATCTGCTGCAGGCAATAATGCTGAGTCTTCGCAGGAAAAAACAACTACAGATTATGAAATTAACCGCACAATAGAAAGGCTTGTGGGAGCTGTAGGGAAAATCGAACAATTGTCAATATCTGTGGTTGTTGATGGTAAATATGAAAAAACTGAGGCAAAAGAGGGAGACGAATCTAAGCTTGAGTATGTGCCAAGGACAGAAGAAGAAAAACAAACATATAAACAATTAGTAATGAACGCGGTGGGGTTTAGCGCGCAGCGTGGTGATGAAATTGTTGTTACTGACGCGGCTTTTGATACGTCTTACTTTGATCAGGAAAATGAAGCTTTAGCTTCCGGGCAAAAAAAAGATTTTATTTTAAAGATGGTCAGGCAATCAGGGATAATTATTGTTTTTCTGTTGGCGTTTTTCTTTTTGCGTTCTATGCTTAAAAAAATTTCTGGTGCTGCAGGGCCTGCGAATCAACCGCAAGGCCATGCAAAAGCAGCAGGCGGCGCTTATACACAAGGCGCTGTTGCTGAAGGAACGCGTTCTTCTGTGGGAATGAATTTGCAGCAAGCTGTCGCGCAGAATCCTGAGAGGACTGCGCAGTTAATTAATGAGTGGTTAAATGAGGAATAAGATTTTATGGCGGAAAATGTAAAGGATATCTCCGGAACTCAGAAAGCAGCGATTTTATTGGTTAGTTTAGGCCCTGAGATGTCCGCGCGGGTAATGCAGAAATTAAATGATGCTCAAATAGAAAAAATAGGCATAGAAATAGCAACCTTAGAAAAAGTTTCTGATGATGTTAAGCAAAACGTGCTTGGCGAGGCTATGCGGAATATTTCTTCTTCTGAGCAGGTTGTGCATGGAGGGATGCAGGTAGCTCAGGATATTATCGCGAAGTCTTTGGGGGCTGAAAAAGCTGCTAAGTTGATTGGTAATCTTGACAGTTTGCGTACTCCAGCTCCTTTTGGTTTTGTAAAAAAAATAGATCCTACTCAGCTTTTAAATTTTATCAGGTCTGAGCATCCTCAGACAATCGCGTTAGTTTTGTCACACTTAGATCCTGATCAGGCTGCGGTTGTTTTATCTTCTTTCCCCGCTGCAACGCAGGCTGATGTAGTGCGCAGGATTGCTACTATGGATAAGACAACTCCTGAGATTATTAAAGATGTAGAATCTGTTTTAAAAAATAAGCTTTCCTCTGTATCTCATGAGGGGTTGACTGTTACCGGAGGGATACAGACTGTGGCAGAAGTTTTAAATCGCGCTGACCGGAAAACAGAAAAGGAGATTATGTCAATACTGGAGAAAGATAATCTTGACTTATTTAATGAGATTAGAAAATTAATGTTTGTATTTGAAGATATTATTCTTATTGATGACCGCGGTATACAGCAGGTGCTTAAAAGTGTGGATAATAAAGAATTAGCAGTTGCTTTGAAAACCGCAAGCGAAGAAGTAAAAGATAAAATACTTCGCAATATGTCTAAAAGAGCGGCACAGGCGATTAAAGAGGATATGGAATTTATGGGGCCTGTAAAATTGCGGCAAGTAGAAGAAGCGCAGCAGAAAATTGTCGCGGTTGTGCGGAAAAATGAGGAATCAGGAGATATTGTAATTCAGGGCAGAGGGAGTAAGGAGGATGAATTAGTTGGTTAAGATTATTAAAGAAGCGGAATTGGCTAATGCTGGCTTATTAAAAAAATATACGATTGAATCTTTGGATTCTGTCCATACAGATACAGATAAAAATATAGATAAAGATTCTAACAGCTTTGGCGCCCGAGTTGATTCGTCCAAACAAGATGAAATTATTTCAAAGGCATATCAGGATGGCCTTGCGGATGGGGCCAAACAGGCAAAAGAAGAATTTCGCGGTTCATTTGATTTGCTAAGTAAACTAACTAATGAATTTAAGCAGAAGCAGGAAGGTTTGCTAAAAGAATCAGAAGAAGAGCTTGTACGTTTATCAATATCAATAGTAAAGAAAATTATTAAAACAGAAGTTGAACAAAATCCTGAGATTATTAAAAAAGTGGCTAAAGAAGCAATCAGCCAGCTTATTGATAAGACAGAAGTAGTGATTAAAGTTAATCCCTCTGATCTAAAAAATATAGAGTCTGCTTCTGCTGAATTGACTGCTTTTGCTGGAGGATCATCAGGAAAGATTAAGATTGCAGCAGATGATTTTGTGGAACAAGGAGGCTGTATTGTGCAGTCAAATTCAAGTACAGTGGACGCGGAAATAAAAACTCAGATTGAAGAAATTGAGGGAAATTTACTCAAGAGCTGAGGCCTTTATTTTGTAAGCAAAATAGCAATCGGTGACATAAGAATTGTAGGTGTTTGATTGATCAAACCCGTGTCAATAATATAGGATTTTAAAATGCAGGCAAAAATTGACTTGTCAAAATATATTAATCTGCTTGAAGACATAAATCCAATCAGGCTATGCGGAAAAGTAAGTGAGGTTATTGGACTGGTTGTAGAATCTGTAGGGCCGTCCGTATCCATAGGAGATTTTTGTTATATTAAGAATTATCGGGAAAATGTGTCTGTACGTGCTGAGGTTGTGGGATTTCGTAAAGATAAAGTCCTTTTAATGCCTTTTGGGCTGATGCGCGGCATAGCTGCTGGAAGCCAGGTTGTTTCAAGCGGCAGGCCGTTGACGGTTGGAGTTGGGATGGGGCTTTTAGGCAGGATTATTGATGGGCTTGGCAGGCCGCAGGATGGACGCGGACAGATATTTTGCCATACACAAGCTGCTGTTTATGGCAAAGCTCAGAACCCTTTAAAAAGAAAACGCATACGCAGTCCTTTGCCTACAGGAGTTAAGGCAATAGATGCCCTGCTTTCTTGCGGTATGGGCCAGAGAATTGGCATTTTTTCCGGCAGTGGTGTTGGTAAAAGCAAACTTCTTGGTATGATTGCGCGTTATAGTGAAGCTGATGTAGTGGTGGTTGGTTTAATTGGAGAACGCGGACGTGAGGTGCGTGATTTTATTGAAGAAAATCTTGGGATAGAGGGGTTGAGAAAGTCTGTAGTGATCGCGGCAACCAGCGACCAGCCGGCATTAGTGAGAATCAACGGCGCTTTTATTGCAGCGACTATTGCCGAATATTACCGTGATTGCGGTAAAAAGGTCTTGTTAGTTATGGATTCGGTGACACGGCTGGCAATGGCACAAAGGGAGGTTGGGTTGGCTATTGGAGAGCCTCCGACAACGCGTGGCTATACTCCCTCGGTTTTTTCTTTGTTGCCTAAACTGCTTGAGCGTTCAGGCACATCTGAGACAGGGACTATAACAGGAGTTTATACAGTGTTAGTAGAAGCTGATGATTTAAATGAACCTATCGCTGATGCGGTCAGAAGTATTTTGGACGGCCATATTGTGCTTTCTCGTGATTTAGCAGATAGCGGGCATTATCCTCCAATAGATGTGTTGGCAAGTGTAAGCAGGCTTATGCCTGATATCGTTTCTAAACAACATTTTAATTTGGCATTGCAAGTGCGTGAGATGCTTGCTGAATATAAAAAAGCGGGAGATTTAATTAATATTGGCGCGTATAAAGAAGGGAGTAATCCTAAAATTGACCGCGCGAAAAAAATGATTAATCAAATAAATGATTTTTTAAAGCAGCCGGTGGAACAAAAAGTTGATTACCAGGAAAGCATTGCTTTAATGGAGAAAATAATGCAATGAAAAAATTTAAATTTAGATTAGAAGCAGTACTTGAACACAAACAAAAAATGCATAAGCAGGCGCAAGTAGATTTTTTTAATGCGAAACAGCATTTAGAAAAAGGGAATTTGGAATTAACCAGCATAGAAAATAAGGAAAAATTGCAGCGTGCTGATCTGAAAAAAAGTCAAATAGGCAAATTGAATGCTGGGCAGATTATTACGCATTTGCGTTATTTAATGCATTTGGGCAATGCTAAGCAAATGAAAAAAAATGATTTGTTAAATATAGAAAAAGATGTAAATAAAAATCGTCAGGCATTAATTGCCGCGGCTAAAGATCAGAGAATTATTGAAAAATTAAAAGAGAAAAAATTGCGTTCTTTTGTAAAAAAAATTATAGAATCAGAACAGCAAATTATGGATGAAAACGCTGTTAATGGTTTTACGAGGGGCAAAGCGGAAAAGTAATATGGCTAATCAGAGGAATTTATTACAAGATATTTTAGTTGTTATTTTCATCGCAATAATGTTTTTTAATGCGGCATTTTTATACCTTGCGTATAAAGAGGGTTTTTTTCATATTATTGTTGGCTCTGATAAGGTTGAAAAACCGATAACTTTAGAATCAATTAATGAAATGTTGGAATTGATTAAAAAGGAAAGGCAGGCTCTTGAACAAAAAAAGCAGGAAATGGAGAAACAGGCTGCTGAGATAGAGCAGCGAAAAGAGCAGATTAATTTAGAGCATGATGTGGTGACCAAACAAAAAGAAGAGATTTCTCTGAAAATGGAAAAGATAAGCCGTTTATTAAAAGAGCGTGACAATGATCTGGGGAAAGAGCAGCAGGAAAATATTACGAAATTGGCTAAAATGTATGATGTAATGAAACCTGCTAAGGTTGCTGATATATTTAGTAAGATGGATGACCAGACTGTAGTGATTATTTTAAAGAAGATGAAATTAAAAGTGTCAGCAAAAGTTTTGGCAAATATGGATGCCACAAGAGCAGCAATGTTTACTGAAATGATGCAGACAGATAAAAAATAACATTGGCAATTCACAATTATCAATTGACAATTAAAAAAGAATTAACTTTGGGGTAAAAAATTGTAAATTGTAAATT
>QNCH01000015.1 GCA_003645745.1 Candidatus Omnitrophota bacterium | reverse complement strand
GTGTGAGGGGAACGTCATAAAATTGCAAACCTATTACGTTTGAGTATAATAGACTATAAAGACAAAAGAAGATGAATATAATTATTTGTATCAAACAGGTGCCTGATACTGCTAATGTGCGTATCAATCCAGAGACTAATACTCTGGTCAGGGATGGAGTAGAATCAATTATCAATCCTTTTGATATGTATGCTATAGAAGAAGGTATAAAATTAAAAGAGGAATTTGGCGGTAAAATAACAGTGATTACTATGGGGCCGCCGCAGGCAGAGTCTGCGTTAAGGCAAGCCTTATCGTTAGGTGTTGATCAGGCTGTTTTGCTTTCAGACAGATTATTTGCCGGCAGTGACACTCTCGCTACCAGTTATGCTCTGGCGTGCGGCATTAAAAAAATAGGTGATTTTGATTTAATTATTTGCGGCAAGCAAGCTACTGATGGAGATACTGCTCAGGTTGGGCCTGGCATTTCTGTATGGCTAGATATTCCGCAGGTTACTTATGTAAAAAAAGTGGAAAAAGTTAAAGATTCTTTGGGAAAACAGGTTTTTCGTTTGCAAAGAATGATGGAAGAAGGTTACGAAATTATTGAAGCGCCGCTGCCGTGCCTTTTTACAGTTGTAAAAGAAATTAATGAGCCGCGTATGCCTTCTTTAAGAGGAATGATGCGTGCAAAAAAGGCGGAAATTATTAAATGGAGTGCAGAGGATATTAAAGCTGTGCCGGAAAATGTTGGGCTTGATGGATCTCCTACTCAGGTAGTGAGTATATTTACGCCGCCTGCTAAACAAGATAGCGAGATACTTACAGGAGAGCCTGAGCAAATTGCGGATAAATTAGCAGAATGTTTATGTGATCTGCTGTGATGTTATTTCCGCTTTGTGACTGATGAGCTTTTCTAACTTGATATATCAGGAATTTCCTTTTTAAGTTGTTTAGTTGCAAAGTGTTACAAAAGTAAGTTGCGTTAGGTTGTAACTCTGTAACCTTGTGAGCGTGGTGAAACCTCTGGTGAGTATTGCGAAATAAGGGGAAAATTTGAATTGAATTTAAAATGGTTTAATTTTTAATTAAAATTAAGAAATTTAATCATTCATTTCAAATTGTAAATTAACGTTAACTGATGGCTTCTTTTAACTTATTTAGTTACAAATGGTTATAAAAAAAAGATTTTTGTCATTCCCTGCATCGCAGGACAGACGTCCGCAATTTTTTAGCGGGCATTGTCCTGCTTGCAGGGAATCTAATTTATTGTGTGGAATGATTAGATTTTGATCAAAAGTCCTAAGGAATTATATATTTATGGCAATTGAAGTAATTCAAGAAAAATGTGTGGGTTGTGGCACATGTCTTAAGGCGTGTCCTTTTGGCGCAATTGAGATAATTGACACTGTCGCAGTCATTAAAGACAGTTGTGTGCAATGCGGTGCTTGTATACAAAGCTGTAAGTTTGAAGCAATTATTTTGAGAAAGCATACAGCAGTTGTTATTAATGAAGCTGAATATCAGGATGTATGGGTTTTTGCAGAGCAGAAAAAAAGTAACATCCAGCCTGTAGTTTATGAGCTTTTAGGTGAGGGCAGGAAACTGGCGAGGAAAAGAAGACAAAAGTTATGCGCTGTTTTAATTGGCAATGCGATTAAATCTCAGGCTGAAGAACTAATTAAACGCGGCGCGGATAAAGTTTATCTTGTTTGTGATAAAACCCTTGAAAATTATACAGATGAACCTTATGCTGATATTTTAACTAAACTTATTGAACGATATAAACCTGAAATTGTTTTAACCGGAGCAACAGTTATTGGGCGCTCCTTGATTCCCAGGGTTGCGGTAAAATTAAAAACAGGGCTTACTGCTGATTGCACAGGTTTGGATATTGATCAGGAAACTGGTAATTTATTACAGACAAGGCCGGCATTTGGCGGTAATATTATGGCTACAATTATTTGCCCTCATCGCAGGCCGCAAATGGCTACAGTCAGGCACAAAGTTATGGCTGAAGCGGAAATAAATTTAAAACATAATGGCAAAATAATTGAAATTGATGCGCGGGAGTTTTGCCTCAAAAGTATTACAAAGTCAATAGATATTATTGAGGAAATAGAGGAAACTGTAAATTTAGCAGAAGCGGATATTATTGTTTCCGCGGGCAGAGGCATTGGAGGAAAAGAAAATTTGCAGTTAATCGCGGATTTTGCTAAAGCGGTTGGCGGTGCGCTTGGAGCTTCGCGTGCGGTTGTGGATAGCGGCTGGATTCCATATTCACATCAGGTTGGCCAGACTGGCAAAACTGTGTGCCCTAAAATTTATTTTGCCTGCGGAATCTCAGGACAGATTCAGCATTTAGTGGGTATGCAGTCTGCTGATATTATTGTGGCAATTAATAAAGATCCAGACGCGCCGATTTTTAAAGCAGCAACTTACGGCATAGTTTCTGACCTATTTGAAATAATTCCAATTTTAATTAAAAAATTTAAATCACAAAAAAGTCCGAAGGGCTTATCCTGAATATAGATTCCCGCTAAAAGCTTGCGGGAATGACAAAAAAAGGGAGATGACAAATGGAGTGGGAGTGCCAATAGGATGCCTTGCAATGTCATTTCCGCAAGCTTTTAGCGGGAATCTATATTTACAACTGACTAATGCTATACTCAAACGCAATTGGTTTGTAAAATTTAGGCGTTTCCCTGTGCCCTAGATTGGAACGTTCTGATTGAGTCAAATCGCAGGCGCAGCTCGCTGCGTTGAGGTTTGGCGATTGAAGAACGTTTCAAGATGCGGTGCAGGGGGACGTCATAAAATTACAAACCAATTACGTTTGAGTATAATGAAAAAGTAGTATGATGTCTTGATTACGAAAGTGTTTTTGTATAACCCAAGATATGCGAAGGTAAAAAATGCGTAAAATATTAGCTGTTTTTGTGTTAATTGGAATAACTTTTGTTTATGCGAATGCATTTGCCTTTCAATTTGAAAGCTCTGGAGAGGATCAAAAAAGTATTGCAGTTACTGTATACAATAATAATTTGGGGCTGGTAAAAGATACGCGTAAAGTAAAAATGGACAAAGGCATACATGAAATGAAGTTTATGGATGTTGCCAGCCAGATTAATCCGGTTACTGTGCATATTAAATCATTAACCACACCTGCTAAACTTATAGTTTTAGAACAAAATTATGAATATGATTTATTAACCAGCAAAAAGCTTTTAGATAAATATGTGGGTAAAAAAGTAAAGCTTATTGATAAAAATTATTATACAGGCACAGAAGAAATATTTGATGCGTATCTTTTAAGTAACAATGACGGGCCGGTTTATAAAATTAATAATGAAATTTATCTTAATCATATAGGAAAAGTAGTATTGCCTGAAGTGCCGGAAAATTTAATTGCAGTGCCTACTCTTTTGTGGCTTTTAGACAACCGCAACCCTAAAGCGCAGGACATTGAAGTAAGCTATTTAACCAGCGGCATAAACTGGAAATCAGATTACATCGCAGTGATCAATCAGGATAATAAATTAGCAGAATTAACCGGCTGGGTAACACTTAATAACCGCAGTGGCACAGCATATAAAAACGCAAAAATAAAACTTGTGGCAGGGGAAGTAAATCGTATAGTGCCGCCTCAAATAGAAGTGTTAAGGACTGTTTCTTTTGGAGAAGAACCTGACAAATCGCATTTCAAGGAAGAATCATTTTTTGAATACCATTTATATACTTTAGACCGCGCATCAACTATAAAAAATAATCAGTCCAAGCAAATTGAACTTTTGCAAGCAGTAAATATTCCGGTTAAAGAAAGATTGATTTATTATGGAGCGAATTATTATTTTCGCAGCCGGAGTACAGGGCGGATGCGCTCAGATAAAAAGATTGGTGTGTTTTTAGAAATTGAAAATAAAAAAGAAAATAATCTTGGAATTCCTTTGCCTGCAGGCATTATCCGTGCATATAAAGAGGATAGCCAGGGAAGTTTGCAGTTTATTGGAGAAGACAAAATTGATCATACTCCTAAGGATGAAAAGATTAAAATAAAGATGGGTAATGCTTTTGATATTTTAGGCAAAAGAAAACAGGTTGATTATAAAATTCTTTCTAAAAATGCAGCACAGCGTTTTGATACAGAACAAAAATGGCAAATAACTGTTTCAAACCATAAAGACAGGCCGGTTGCAGTGGAAGTAATTGAACCAATACCTGGAGATTGGGTTATACTCAAAAGCTCTCATTCTTATGAGAAGATTGAAGCGCATACAATTAAATTTGTTTTGGATTTAAAGGCAAATGAGACACAGACGGTTGATTATCAGATTAAAATCAGGTTCTATTAATTATGTATTTAAAAAAATTAGAAATTTATGGGTTTAAATCTTTTGCGGAAAAAACAACTTTGCTTTTTGAGTCAGGAGTAACGGCAATTATCGGGCCTAATGGTACAGGAAAAAGCAATATTTCAGATGCAATAAGATGGGTGCTTGGAGAACAGAGCGCAAAATCTATACGCGGCGCAAAAATGGAAGAGGTTATTTTTAATGGCACCGATTCTTTGCCTGCTTTAAATCTCGCGGAAGTCTCTCTAACTATGTCAAATGAAGCAAGGCATTTGCCCATAGATTATGATGAAATTAGAATTACCCGCAGACTTTTTCGTTCAGGTGAAAGTGAATATTTGTTGAATAAGACTCAGGTGAGGCTAAAAGATATTCAGGAATTGTTAATGGGCACAGGCATTGGCACAGAATCTTATTCTATTTTAGGACAGGGAAGGATTGATGCGATTTTAAGTTCAAAACCTGAGCAGCGGCGGATTATTTTTGAAGAAGCAAGCGGGATTACAAAATACCGCAGAAAAAAAGCTGAAGCAATGCGTAAATTACAAGCCACAGAAGATAATTTATTGCGGCTTAATGATATTATTGTTGAAGTTACTCGTCAGTTAAATTCTATTTCGCGTCAGGTAAGTAAAGCGAGGCGTTATCAAAAATATTTTGCAGAGATTAAACTTGCAGATACTCGAAATGCTTATAGAGAATATAAGATTATGTCTGAAAACAGAGAGCGAATGCGTCAGCAATGTGTTGATTGGCAAGATAAGAAAGCAGGTTTAGAAAAAGAGGTTAGCGGATTTAATTTATGCACGCAGAATTTAAAAAATGATTTAAAGCAAATACAAGCGAAATATAACGTGTTAAATAGTTCTTTGTTAAATTCAGGCACACAGATTGAGAGAAATTTGCATACAATAAGTTTAAATGAAGAGCGAATTGAAGAATTTAATCAGAGGATTAAAAGTATTTGTATTAGCGCTGAAAATGCAGAAACTAAGATTCTTGAATTAGAAACACAATTCGCGCAGATACAAGCTGAGCTTGAAGTATTTCAAAAGGAAAAGTCTGTAAAAAAACAGTTGTTAGATGAAAAACAAGCAGCCTTTTTTGAGATAGAAAAACAATTACAAAAAAATCAGGATAGTGTTAAGCAGAATAAATTATACGCGCTAAATTTATTGGAACAACATTCTAAAATTAAAAATGAACAAGCGATTTTATCTGCTAATGTTTTAAACGCGAATTCGCGTTTAACCAGGTTAGAGCAGGACAAAAATAAAATGAGCCTGGAATCATCAGCAATAAGCGGGTTATTAGAGCAAAAAATGGGTGAGTTAGCGCTTTCACAGGAAAAGCTGGCACAAAAAGAGGTGCAGGAAA
Source organism: Candidatus Omnitrophota bacterium (assembly GCA_003645745.1). Classification (GTDB taxonomy): domain Bacteria; phylum Omnitrophota; class Gorgyraeia; order B26-G9; family B26-G9; genus B26-G9. The sequence continues at coordinate 9,672 of QNCH01000015.1, read as the reverse complement.
AAAATTTACGCGTTAACCATTTAGAATATAGCCGACAGTTAAAGTCTTTAGATACTCAGCTCCAGGAATCCAGACAAAGCTTAGCTGCGAAACAGTCTCAGGTTTGTATGCTCAAAGACTTAAGTATTGCATTCGATGGGTTTTCTAATGCGGTAAAAACATTTATGTTGAAAAAGGCTGATTATGCGGATCAATTTAACGGTGTATGTGATGTTTTAGTTAATCTTATTGAAGTGCCTGCAGGGTATGAAGTATGTGTGGAAAGCGTGCTTTCAGATTATTTACAGGCAGTAGTGGTTGAAGATTGTGATGTTATCGAAAGGGTAAAAAAATTTGTCAATGATAATGATCTGGGGCGGATAAAATTTATTGATTTAAGCGCAATTGCAGATGTAGATAGTTTTCAAGCGGATAAACAATTATGTCCTCTTTCCAGTTTGATTAAATGCAATCAAAAGTATCAGCGCTTGATAAATTATATTCTTAAAGATGTATTTTTATTAGAAAATGCGCGCCAGCCTATAACTAGTTCGATGTTCTCAGTTGAATCAGCTGTTGATTGTAAGCCAGAAGCAGAAGAGGAAGTATTATTTTCTTATTTTGCCCCTAAAGCAAATAGTGTCGAGATTTCCGGTGATTTTAACAACTGGACAGTATCTAATCAGCATAGCTTGCAATTAACTGAAACCGGCTTCTGGCAAAAGCGTGTTCATTTAAGTCCTGGGCGCTATAAATATAAATTTATCGTAGATGGCACGTGGGTGAGTGATCCTGGTAATCCTTGCACTGAATTGGATGAAAAAGGTATTATAAATTCTCTCATCGCGGTGAAACGTCCTGAGTTTAAAAGAAAAACTGTAATGTCTTTTTTGAATAGTTTAAGTTGTTCTGCCAGGATAGTTTTGCTTGATGGAGAAGTGCATTCTCATTCTGAGATGGTTAGCCAGCCTAATGCCGGCCGAGGTTTAGGCTTAATTTCACAAAAAGCACAGGTTAAAAAATTACAACAGGAATGTTTGGAAATAGAAAAAACTATTTCCGCGTATGCGCACCAGCAGTCTCTTAAAATAGAATGTTTAAAAAATATAGAAGCAGAGCTCCTGTCTTTAACTGAACAGGTGCATAATTTCAAGATTCTTCTTGCTAATAAAAATTCTGAAAAAGAGAACATAGAGAAGACGCGAAAAAAACTTGACACAGAATTGTTAAATATAATTTCTGAAATTAGAGAAACCGGCGAGCGTAGAAATAATCTGATTATAGACGAAACCAAAAGTAAAACCAGTTTAGAAAATATTTCCCAGCAGATTCTTGAAAATGAACAAGGTTTGGTAAATTTAAAAGAACGCGTTGATGCGCAAATTTTGCAAAGGGAAGAGCTTCTACTGGTAAATACGGAAATGAAAACAAAATTTTCTTTATTAAATAAACAAGAGGAAAATTTGCAAACAAATTTTTCTTTAATTAGTAACAGCCTTAAAGAGCAAAAGTTTAATCAGGATTCATACAACACACAGAAAGATGATTTAACTCAAAAAATCAAAGTGCTTGAAACAGAATTACGCGATTTAAAGCAAAATACTGCGGAAATTAAACAAACAAAAGCTCAGGATGAGGATAGTTTTCAGACAATCAGCGCTGAGCATAGCAAGCTATCTTTGGATTTTGAGAAAAATCAGGATGAAATCAGGCACAAGCAGAATGGATTAGACAATCTTAAAAATAATCTTCGCGATTTAGAGCTTAAACAAATGGAATTAAATTTTAAAATTGACGCGTTAAATACTAACATTGAACAAGTATATAAAGTGCGTTTACCTGAATTGAATTTGGAATTGCCTGAAGATATCGACTGGCAGGCACAAAAGGAGCAGATTGCAATATTAAGGGAAAAATTAGATAAAATAGGCACAGTAAATTTAGGGGCAGTTGAAGAAGAAGAGGAGTTAACGCAAAGGGCAGATTTTCTTAACACTCAAAAACAGGATTTAGTGCAGGCAAAAGAAATTCTCTTGCAGGCAATTAGAAAGATAAATAAAACTACGAGAGATCTTTTTCTGGAAACATTTGAAAAGGCCAAAGTCTCATTCAAGGAATATTACAAGCTTTTATTTAATGGCGGAGACGCGGAACTTTATCTTACTCAAGGTAGTGATGTTTTAGAAAGTGGTATTGAAATTGTGATTAAGATGCCTGGTAAAAAACGGCAAAGCATTTCTTTACTTTCAGGGGGAGAGAAAACTCTTACTGCAATTGCTTTATTATTTGGAATCTTTAAAATTAAGCCAACACCTTTTTGTGTGCTTGATGAAATGGATGCTGCTTTAGATGAGGCAAATATTGACCGTTTTGTGCGTGTTTTGCAGGAATTTTTAAAAACTTCCCAATTTGTTATTATTACACATAACAAAAAGACTATTGCTATGGCTGATGTAATGTATGGAGTAACAATGCTTCAACCCGGGTGTTCTAAAATTGTTTCTGTAAAATTTAATGAATAGTTATACTCAAACGTACAAACGTAATAGGTTTGAGTATAAGATTCCCGCTAAAAGATTGCGGGCATCTATAACTTACTCCCCGCTTCACGCACCGATTACAAAATTTTTGTAGCAAAATTTTACCCTTTTATTATTTCTTTTGCTGTGATACACTTTTTGTTAATGAATAAAATAAAAATTTTACCTAAAAATTTAGCAGATAAAATAGCTGCGGGAGAAGTTGTGGAACGGCCTGCTTCTGTGGTTAAGGAACTTGTCGAAAATTCTATTGATGCGGGAGCCTCAGAAATTGATATATATATTTTAGATACAGGCAAAAAAATGATCAAAATTATTGATAATGGCTCTGGTATGCCTTTAGATGATTTAAAAATAGCTTGCCAGAGGCATTCTACAAGTAAAATAGAAACCGCGCTGGATTTAGAGAAGATTAATACTCTGGGATTTAGGGGAGAAGCATTATCTAGTATTGCTGCTGTGAGTTTTTTGTCTATAACTTCCTCTACAGTGCATAGTTCTTTAGCCTGGACAATCAAGGTAGAAGGAGGGCTAGAGCAAGGCATATACCAGACAGCGCGCTCAAAAGGCACAACAATTGAAGTGCGTAATTTATTTTTTAATACTCCTGCCAGACTGAAATTTTTGAAAACAAAGGCTACTGAAATGTTTCATTTGATTAGAGTTGTTACTGAATTGTCTTTAGCTTATCCTGAGATAGGTTTTAAATTAATTAACAATGATACAGAAATTATTAATTTGCTTGCTCAGGGCAGTTTACTGGATAGGATTCGCGCTCTTTTAGGTGAAGAATTAGCAGAACAGCTTGTGCCAGTGTCTTTTGCTGTGTCTCCTTTAGAAATTAGGGGATTTATTTCACGTCCTGGGTTTAACCATACAAACAGAAAAAATCAATTTATTTTTGTTAATAATCGTTCAATTACAGATAAAACGATCAGCCATGCAATAATTCAGGCTTATCAGACTTTTAAAATGGAAAAACAATTTCCGTCGTTAATTATTTTTATTCATACTTTGCCTGAATTAATTGATGTTAATGTGCATCCTGGTAAAAGAGAAATACGTTTTCAAGACTCAGCAGTACTCCATGACTTATTAGTAAAAGTTATCCGTGATGCTTTAACTGATAAAAATCGTTTGCCGGAATTTGCCGGAGCGGGTAATTACAATTATCCTCAAAGCGCGGATATGAATCAGGAAAATACAATTAAAGAGCATAATGAAAATAATTATAGCTTAAAAAGAGATTATCGCCCGGCGGTTAATTATGCGCCTCAAAGTGTAGATAAAGAGCTTTTTCACGCTGCAAGGAAAGATACATTCGCGCTGAATGAGCTGGAACCGTTAAGAGATTGTTTGCAGGTAAAAAGTACATATATTATTTTTGAAGATAAAGATGGGCTTGAGATTGTTGACCAGCATGCCGCGCATGAACGTATATTGTTTGACCAGCTTTTGAAGCAATTTCAGAGTAAGCGTGTGGAAACGCAGAAATTACTTTTGCCGGTAACTTTAAATTTTAGCAAAGCACAAATGGTTTTATTTAATGAGTATGCTGGAATGTTGAGGGATTTAGGGTTTGAAGTTGATGAATTTGGGGATAAAACAGTGGCAGTGTATGCTTATCCTGCAATTTTGGGGGAGATTAATATTGGTGATGTGTTTACAAATATTATCGCGGAACTCATTGATGGACAGGAAACCGCAGATCTAAATAAAGAGGTTTCAAAATTGCTCGCGCCAATAGCCTGTCATAGCGCGGTACGTGCTAATCAAAAATTAAACACTGCTCAGATAAACGCGCTGCTTGATCAATTATGGAATACAGACGCGCCCTATACTTGTCCGCATGGCCGTCCCACAGTAACAAAAATAGGTTGGAAGGAATTGGAAAAAATGTTTAAACGCAGGTAAAGGAGGAGGGATGCAATGAAAAAGATATGTTATTTTTTGGTTGTGTTAATGGTGTTTTTTGCAGGCATTGCTAACGGGTATGCGGAAGTTATTGGCAATGCGGATACTGAGGTTAAAAATATTGCTGCTCCATTGTTAGATAGTGTAATTCTTGGCCTTGAAAAGAATAGTTACAGCGCTTATACTCAGAATTTTGCTCAGAATAAAATTTCTAAGCAACGATTTTCAGAAATTAACAAAAAAATTGCAAGCTGGCTTGGCAGCTATTTAAACAGTGAATATTTAGGTTTTTTAAATAAAGGTGGAAATACTCTTGTGTTCTGGAAAGGTACATTTGAAAAAACACAAGATGAAATTTTGATAAAAATGAAGATTACAAAGATTAATGATAAAAATTTAATTATTGGCTTAGAGTTTGAATAGGATGCATCCCCGCATTGGTAAATATTTATACTCAAACGTAATTGGTTTGTAATTTTATGACATTCCCCTGCACTGCATTTTGAAACGTTCTGACCTACAGCACAGGGAAACGCCTAAATTTTACAAACCAATTGCGTTTGAGTATATAATAATTATTTTGTAGGGGGGGACAGCGTATCGTGCTTGTTATGATAATTCTAATGGATTCCCGCTAAAAGATTGCGGGAATGACAACAATGGGGAGATGATAAATGGCAGGACAGACGCCCGCAATCTTTTAGCGGGAATCTACTTTAAAAAATGTACTTATGTCTAAACAATAAATTTATGGTGCTCTCGCTTCATTCACCGATTACCACGTTTGAATAAAAATATTAGCCTGAATTTGTTTTATATGCTATAATTTTTTTTATGGAAACTAAAACACTTGCAACAAATAAAAGAGCAGGGTTGCGTTATGAATTTCTGGATAAATTTGAAGCAGGAATAGAACTTAGAGGCTCAGAAGTAAAATCATTACGCCAGAGTAAGGTTGACTTAAGCGATAGTTTTGTAAGAATAGATAATGGCGAAGCATTTATTCATAATTTGCATATAAGCCCTTACAAACAAGCAAGTTATGAAAATGTGAGCCCTTTAAGGATACGTAAAATTCTTTTGCATAAGCAGGAAATTATTAAACTTTTTGCTAAGATGAAGCAAAAAAGTCTGACCATAATTCCTTTAAGCTTATATTTTAATCAGACAGGCAGAGTAAAGCTAAATTTAGCCCTTGCTAAAGGTCGGCGTTTATATGACCAAAGGGAAAAAATAAAGAAAAAAGAATTTTTGGCCAGGATGCAAAAAATAGGAGTTAATAAAAGAATGTAAAGGCAGGGAGGTATATTGTTTTTAATATTTTATTTTGTAAATTTGTTACATTGAAGTATAATTGTTAATAGAAGGGGGTGAAAGGGTTCGACTTAAGTAGATTGGTAAAGAGCAGCATGTCGAGGTTGTCGGGAGGCCTCGTTAAACACCTGGCAAACAAATAAACGCTGAAACTAAGATTCCAGCTAGTGTAGATGCTCTTCTTTCAAGGATTGGTGAAGGTGTTGTTCATCCTTCCTTTGTAGGAATGGCTCTGCCAAGCGTTGCTTTAAGATAAAGCAACCCGTGTTTTAATTAGAGCTTGCGGAATTAAGACACGTCATTAGCAGGCTCGTCAGGTTTGGTTAGTTTTTAACAAATTCTGATTAAATTTTTAAAAACTGCCTCTTTAATATCCAGTCTTTCGGGTTTTTAAAGAGAAAGATTAATAGAAGGACTAAACGTGTAGATACTCTTGCTTGTTGCTTAAGGACGCGGGTTCAATTCCCGCCACCTCCACCATTTTAACCATCAATTTGAACCCTTGTTCCTATTATTGAGTAGGGGCAGGGGGTTAAATTTATATCCAAATACACAGGGCACTCCTTGTCCTCTAAATAGTTGCAGCAGCACAGCACCCTGAAGGGCACTGACGCGCTGTGGCCGTTAGAGTATCAAATAAAATTCCATAGTTTTTAGTTTTAAGGCTGATTTTTTTTTCTTTGTAAACGTAAGGTGTTATCCGAATATTGAACCTTTTGATTTAAAGTATATACCTTTGAAAGTAGGGCAGATGTTATTTGAATTTGGTTTTGTAATAGGGGATTCAGGAATAGAGAATGGTTTAAAAAATGAAGATATAACTAATATTTTAAAAGAAAGTTTTAGCCTGTTTTTCAAAATTTTAGAAGTAGAGAATATCACCATTGACAAATCTGCTCTTTTATCGTTTATGAAATATTTTAGTAAATTTTTGTCTTCAGAGGAAAAAAAAGTTTTGAAGAAACCTTTATTGCCCTATCAGTTTAAAGGATTTTTTAATACAGTAAAAGATTTAAAAGATGCTTGTAAAAAAAGTCCTTATTATAAAAAAGCAGCAGAATACCGGATGTTGGAATTTAGTTTTTTGTACCCCGAGAACATTTGTGTGAAAGATGAATTTATTTATGTAAATGACGATCGAGGCTTACATAAGTTCGATTTAGAGGGAGTGTTTATTGAGACAAAGAGCGAATACATAAAAGATATGTATTTTTCTGCAGAGGTAAGGGACGGTGCCGGTAGTAAATACGTGCTCAATGATGAGCTGTGCTGCATAGAGAAATACGACGCAAGGGGGGATATTGTCTTCAAGATCGGAAAAAGGGGCAAAAAATATGGGGAATTTATAAATCCTACCAAGATAGCTGTGGATAATAGAGGTAATGTATATGTTGTAGATAAAGGTAATAATCGTATTCAAAAATTCGACAGCAATGGTAATTATATCTGCCAGGCAGGGGGTACAAGAGGCAAAGGCCTGGGAGAGTTTTATCAGCCGAAGGACATTGCTTTTGATAAAAAAGGAAATTTGTGGATAGAGAGATACGCGTAATCATCGGATAGTTAAAATAACGCCTGACAAGAGTTCACCGCTTTCTCCCTTCGCCGTTTCCTCCAGAGAGAAAAATATGACTGGAGTGATTTCTTTAGAAAAAAATCAGCTTATACAACAAGCCATATAGTTTTTAAAATCAGATCTTGAATCCAGAAATCTATTACGTTTAAGTATATATATTTTTGTCTATATCTAATTATCTAACTACGTCCCGCCAATGTCAGGAGAGGTGAAAATATTAAGCAGGTTTAGAGATAACCATTTGCTGACAAATTATTGTGGAAAAATATTTGTAAAATTGTATTATAAATACAGTCCGAAGATAGCGGATTATCTTATGAGTAGTCAGGCATTGCGAGGAATGGTTCGGTTAATGTTGAAACTGTTGGTGAATTTAACAAAATTTTTAAACTTATGTTGAAAAAATTTAATTGAGTCAAAAAGTTTATTTTCGAAAAAGGAAAAATACTAAAGAATTGGCTTTAGTAAATGGTTAAAATGTGACATTTTTATTTTGCCTTGACAAGATCAATTTTAGTAGTTGACTTTTACTGCTAATACCTGTATAAATATATTATTACTTTCGTTTAAAAAAAAGGAAAATTTTTTTATGAAAAAAGGATTGGTTTTTGCCTTAGTAAATATATCTATTTTTTGTTTATTCCATCCTGTTTATGCTGAAGACATTGCAAAATTAAGTTACAATTTCAAACAGGGCGATGTTTTTAATTACCAGTTAGATATAGAAAGTGAATCTTCTATGAAGATTCACTCTGAAACATCTGGTGACTTCCCGATGAATAATACGAAGATGAATGGTGTGTTTAATTACAAGCAGATAGTAAAACAAGTAAATGAAGATGGTACAATCAAAATGAACGTAGTTTATGGCAAATGTTCGATGAATGCAGTTATTGATGAGAAAAGTATGCCTAATCCTGATATCGCTGATATGGAAGGTCAGGAAGCAGAATTGGTTTTAGCTAAAAATGGTAAAATAGAGGAATATGGAGTTTTAACAGACGCATTGAAAAATGTTGATTTTAATCAGTTATTTACTGTTTTTCCAGAAGGGGAATTACATATTGGAGAGAGCTGGTCCCAAAAAGTTAACAATCCCAAAAAACAGATGGAAAATGGTTTTTTTGTTGAATCTACCACTAATATTAAATATACATTAAAAGCAATACAAGAAAAAGATGGTTTAAAGTGCGCGAAAGTACAGGTCGCAGGGACAATGAATTCTTCTACAGAATCAGATAGAGGTGATACGGTAATTAGCGGCGAAACAAATTCTACAATTACAGGCCTGAATTATTATAATTTAGCAAAGGGCTGTATTGTATCCTCAGATTTAAAAACTGATTTAAAGAATATTGTAACCAATACTCCAAAAGAACAAACAGAAGAAAACGTTTTAACTACTACGGAATTAAATGCGGCTCTACATACTATTACGAAATTATTGTGATTCAAGTTTAAGGAGGTTAAAATGAATTATAAAATTGAAATTGAAAAGATTAAGGCAAGGCAAATATTAGATTCCAGAGGCAATCCAACTGTAGAAGTTGAGGTGTATACAACAGCTGATGTAATGGGCAGGGCAGCAGTTCCTTCAGGTGCATCAACTGGTGTGCATGAAGCGTTAGAGTTACGTGATCATAATCAGAAAGAATTTTTAGGTAAAGGAGTAACTAAAGCTGTAGATAATGTTAACAATATAATCGCTCCTGAATTAATTGGTAAAGATGTTGTTGAACAATGCGCTATTGATGAGTTTATGATTAAGCTTGACGGTACTCCGAATAAGAGTAAGCTTGGAGCAAACGCAATTTTAGGCGTCTCACTTGCTTGCGCGCGTGCTGCGAGTAATTCTTTAGGGATGTCTCTTTATCGTTATATTGGCGGATCAAGCGCGAGGATTTTACCTGTGCCGCTTATGAATATATTAAACGGTGGTATGCATGCTGATAATAATTTAGATATTCAGGAGTTTATGATTATGCCTGTGGGAGCAAAGAGCTTTAAACAGGCTTTTCGTATGGCTGCAGAGACTTTTCAGAATCTTAAATTAATTTTAAAAGAGAAAAATTTAAGTGTTTCAGTTGGTGATGAAGGCGGGTTCGCGCCAAACTTAACAAGTAATGAAGAAGCTTTAAAACTAATTATTCAGGCAATTGAAAAAGCAGGCTATACCCCAGGCAAGGATGTTTCTATTGCAATAGACGCTGCTGCTAGTTCTTTTTATAAGAATAAGAAGTATGAGCTTAAAGGGGAAGCGAAACCGCTGGAATGTAATGTAGAAGAAATGGTTGATATCTATGAACAATGGATTAAAAAATATTCTATACTTGCTTTAGAAGATGGTTT
>QNCH01000014.1 GCA_003645745.1 Candidatus Omnitrophota bacterium | reverse complement strand
TGAAAATCAGGATCATGATATGAGCCTTTATCCAAAGAATCTAGTAACAGTATAAGTCCATTTATACTAACAAAATCTTCAAGTGCCAAAGAATCGTGGTTGGGGTGTTTATTTATATATTTATAGCAATCTCCTGATGGATATTTAGGAGAACAACGAGCATGATGAACAATTCTAAACCCACGTTGTTGTTTATCATTATTAGATAACCATTCTACATATCCATCATGAGGTGAACGAATTATTTCTCCACATGTATCGCAAATCCATTCTTGTAGTGGTTTTAACATAAAAATCCTTCCAACGTTAATTTACAATTTGAAATGAATGATTAAATTTCTTAATTCTAATTGAAAATTAAACCATTTTAAATTCAATTCAAATTTCAAATTTTCCCTAGCCTATAATTTAGCGCATCCTCTATACTCAAACGTAATAAATTTGTAAAATTTAGACGTTTCCCTGCGCCCTAGATTGGAACGTTCTTCATTCGCCAAACTTATTACGTTTGAGTATATCAGGCAATAATGCCTTTAATTAAAAAGCATACTGCAAAAGCTACAATTGCGTACAATTCAGGAAATACTGCTAAAATCATAGTTTTTCCAAACACATCCGCTCCTGTAGCAATTGCCGCAATTCCATTGGCGCATACTTTGCCCTGATTAATCGCAGAAATCAGCCCGGCAAACCCCATAGTTAATCCTGCACCAAGTACAGCACAAGCCTGAAACATGGTAATTTCCGGAGTTAAAACATCCTTTAAAATAAAAAACGCGCCAAAACCATATAACCCTTGAGTACCAGGCAAAGCGCTCAAAATTAAAGATGAAGCAAATGCTTCTTCTTTTTTCTTAATTGCCCCAACAGTAGCCGAACCTCCGATAGAAACGCCAATAGCGCTCCCGCACCCAGCCATACCAACCATTAAAGCCACTCCAAGATACGCCAAAATTAAAGATAATGTAGCTGTTGACATTTTACCTCCCCCTTTCTAAAAAAACCATTAAAATTAGATTCCCGCTAAAAAATTGCGGGAATGACAAAACAAATAATAATACCATTATCTCGGACAGGCCACAACCTATCCCTACATCTTTTTTGTCATTCTGCAACTTAAGAACAGGATGACAATCTATCCAAACTTTTTAAACGGATTATACGCTTTTCCCCCTCCTTCAAACCCAGCGCTTTTATAAAACTCCACAAATGTCAAACGCAAAGGATGTACAAAAGCAGAAAGGCTGCTCAAAAGAAGATTACCTGTATGTCCGACCACCAAAATTAAAAACGTTACTAAAAAACCAATAAATGGAATTTCTTTAGCCTGAAAAGCAATATCATTAATCACAAAGCCAAGAATTGAACTGGCAATGCTTAAAGCAAATAATCTAATATAACTTAATAAATCTCCAAAAACTCCGGTAATCCCATACAACTCCCAAATACCTTTGCCAATACGCAAAAATATATTTGCTTTTAAATCATTAAATAACAAAATTAAAGCTATGCCAAAATATACCGCCCAAATGCTTTGCTTGAAAGCAACCAACCCGATTAAGCCTGAAAGCATAATTATCCAGCCCAAAGTAGATAACCCCGCTAAAAATCCATATTGGCGAATTCGGTTAATTGTCTTTAAAAACAATCCAAAAAATATCTGAATACAACCTAAAATTAATGCTGCGTTAAATAATCCATTCTGATCAAAAAGCACAATTTTTTTTAACGGCTCTAAATTTGATTTCATAACATCAATCCCAAACAAAGTACCGCTAATCATACCAACCAAAAAAGTGGCTAACCCTAAAAATGACAACAAACTCAAAATTGATTTTTTCTCAGCGGAAACTTTATTACGCAAGCCAATAGATATAAGCAAAATTATCAGCCCATACCCTGCGTCGCCAAGGCAAAAACCAAAAAATAAAGCAAAAAATGGCGCAAAAAATACGGTTAAATCTAATTCTGAATACTTCGGCAAATCAAATAAACGCGTAATCGGCTCAAATAATTTGGAGAAACGATTGTTCTTTAATAAAATTGGAGGCCTCTCATCTTGCTGAGGTTTAGAAAAATACGAATAAATATCATTTTTGTCTAAAAATTCTTCTACTTCTCTATGCATAGAACGAGGCAGCCAACCATGTACAATGTAGAGTTTGTTTTCCACTTCTGAATTTAAACCATTGCTAATTAACAAAAAAGCATATTCTGTCTGCTGAATATGCAAATATTCTTTTACCTGATCGATATTAGATAAAATTTCTATTTGTAAAGACTCTATCTTTTTCTTTTCTTCTAATAAAGTATTATATTCTGCCTGTAATTTACCTTTATCAGTCTCTGGGTAGAAAAACTCATCACAATCAAGTGTTACAGGATCATTTTTTTCAAAAACAACAAAGTAAATATACGTCTTATCCCTAGATATTTCCTGATAATAAATCTGCTCATTTACACAAGCAGAAAACTTTTTAATCGGCACAATAAAAAAACGAATATTTATCCCTGAATCTGATAATTTTTTAATTAAATTAAAATCAAAATTCCCCCACGGAGCAATATTACGCAATTGGCGTTCTAATTTTTCAATTTGCTCAGCAAGCTGATGAAAATTCTCTTTAGCTTTCTCATAAGCCTCAACATAAGAAAATGCCTCTTTTTTCTCTTTTTCATCAGCACTAACAGTACTTTTTATCTCTTTTTTATTTTTTATTTTTACCGCTGACTTTAAAAAATTCTCACAACGCTGTATGCATTGTTCCCTGTTTTTAATATCTTCATCTGAGCTTAATTTTTTATCTAAGCTAATATGCACAACACCTACTTTTTGCAAACTATGCAAAAAAGATTCTTTTTTCTTATGAAAAATTAAAGCGGTGACCTTTTCCATTGGCACAATCATACAGTTAATGCCTCCATACGTTTTTTAATTACTTTTTGTGAAGCTTTAGATAAATTATCCTGATCTTCTAAAAAACGTTTTATTTTTAAAATAGCTTCTTCAAAAAAAGGAATCTGGACTTTTTCATATAAATTGACTTTTTGTGTAGTCTTTCTGCGCGCATAATCTATACTTTCCAAAATTTTTTCTTCAGTTATCCTGACAATTTTTAAATGAATTACACGTTTCAATAACTCTATCCCCTGTAAAAACCAGGCAGGATAAGCAAACAAACTAAACTCCTGCTCCTCGAAAATCACGTTTTCAACTACTAAAATATCTACACTGGCAATTTTCTTTTTAACAAAATTTACTTTTTTAAATTTTAAAATATGAGGAGGAAATTCAGCCCATAAACGCTGCATAGCAGAAAATTCTTCTACCATTAACGCTATTTTCTCGTCCATCTCTTTTATCCGGACGCGAATACGTTTTGATTCCGCACGTAAAGCAGCCTCTTTACTTTGCAAAACAGGCAGAGCATTTTTACGGATTTTTAAATTTTTATTTATCTCCAGTAAACAAGTCTTATTATATTGTATTTTTGCCATAGTTTGTTATTTCTTAATCGCTATTCGTCCTCTTTATGCCAGTATTTATCCATTAATTCTTTTTTAATGCCAATTTCATCTTTACTAAAATATTTAGCAAATAATTTCCACGATGTATCTAACATTAAATCAATATCAATATTAATATCTATTGCTAACAATTTTTGAGCATAATCAAAAGCAAATTTTAATGTTCTTTGATCATAATCAGTTAAATCAAACCCATTTTGCTGTTTTGTTTTCGCGTATGCAGCATCTGCATAAAGCCTTACCCCAGCATTCATTACCTGCGGGTGGTCTTCTCTTGTGCGCTTACCTATAACCAATTGTTTTAAACGCGACAAACTGCGGAACGGGTCAACAATAATTTTTGAAATATCTGTATCCTTACGTAAAAACAACTGTCCTTCAGTAATATAACCAGTATTATCAGGAATAGCATGCGTAATATCACCGCCGCTTAATGTTGTTACAGCAATAATTGTAATTGAACCTTTTTCAAACTGTACAGCTTTTTCATAAATTTTAGCAAGATCACTGTAAAGAGAACCAGGCATACTATCCTTAGAAGGAATCTGGTCCATTCTGTTGGAAACAATACTCAACGCGTCGCAAAACAAAGTCATATCAGTTAAAAGTACTAAAACATCTTCTTTTTTCTCTACCGCAAAGTATTCTGCAGCAGTTAATGCCATATCAGGAATTAACAGCCTTTCTACCGGGGAATCATCATTAGTATTAACAAAACAAGTTATTTTCTCAAGCACCCCCGCGTCCTCAAATGTACGGCGGTAATAAAGATAATCATCATTAGAAAGCCCCATTCCTCCAAGGATAATTCTGTCTGCTCCTGCGCGTAAAGCAACACTCGCCATAACCTGATTAAAAGGCTCGTTTGGATCCGCGAAAAAAGGTATTTTCTGTCCGGAAACAAGAGTATTATTTAAATCAATCCCGGCAATACCTGTGCTGATTAATTCTGAAGGCTGCTGCCTGCGCACAGGATTAACACTCGGGCCGCCAATAGGTACTTTTTTCCCCTCAAGTTCAGGGCCTCCATCAATGGGCTGGCTATACGCGTTAAAGAATCTACCGCATAAATCCGGCCCTACCTTTAAAGTTGGCGGCTCCCCTAAAAAAATTACATCAACATCAGTAGCAATCCCTTGTGTGCCTGAAAATATCTGTAAAGTAACAAGGTCTCCCTGCATTTTTACTACCTGGGCAGCACGGCCGTCAATGATAGCCATTTCTTCATTCATCACATTTTTTGCCCTTAGAGAACAAGTAGCTTTAGTAATTTGTTCAATTTTTGTATAAACTGTTGTAAAGGCTGAAGCTTGATGCATCATGTCTTTTTCCTTTCCATTAATATGCTTTGCAATTCATCTTCAAATCCCTTAAATTTTTTCTGCTGAAACTCTGAATAATTCATTTGCCTGATCTGGTTAATCATTTTTTTAAAGTACGGATTAACCTCAGCAAACCCTGTAAAGTCAAATTCTGATATGCAAATTTTATGCAGCAAATCCAGCATATACCTCTGTCTCTGCATATTTGTAGCTTTATCTATTTTGTCAAAAGCGTCCTGCTGCAAAAAACCAAAATCAACCAATTCTGATTTCCAATATCTTTGATGATATTCTACAGGCACACTATCGTCACCTAAAATATTAATCTGTTCATACGCTTCTTTACCGCGTAATAAAACATTCTTTATATAAGCAATTTTTTCCACCCAATGCGGCTCAAAATTTGCCTGCATATATTCCTGCACTTCTTTATATTCTAAATATTTAGAATAACTTTCAATCGCATCAATTGCCGGATACCTCTTACTATCGGCCCTTTGCTGGGACAGCGCATGAAAACAACGCGCTACTTTTTTTGTTGACTCTGTAACAGGCTCTTTTAAATTACCGCCTGCAGGGCTTACTGTACCAATAAAAGTTACTGAACCAAAATCTCCATTAAATAATTCCACAAGCCCCGCACGAGAATAAAAATTAGCCACAACTGCCGGCAAATCCATAGGAAAAGCATCAGGGCCTGGTAATTCTTCCATTCTATTAGACATTTCTCTTAAAGCTTGCGCCCAACGCGAAGTAGAATCCGCAAGCAATAAAATTTTTAATCCCATCTGACGATAGTATTCAGCAATAGTCATTGCTGTATATACTGAAGCTTCACGCGCGGCAACAGGCATATTTGAAGTATTACAGATAATAATTGTGCGTTCCATTAATTTTCTGCCTGTACGCGGATCATCTAATTCAGGATATTCTTTAAATATCTCAACAACTTCATTTGCGCGCTCTCCGCACGCGGTAATAATTACCAGATCAACATCAGCATTAGCAGCAATAAGATGCTGTAACACTGTTTTTCCACAGCCAAAAGGCCCTGGAATAAATGCCGTTCCGCCTTCCACAATCGGATTAATTGTATCAATAAGCCGCACTCCAGTTTCTAATGGTTTAAATGCTATGGGTTTGTTCTGATACGCATGTATAGGAATTTTTACCGGACAATATTGAGACATTGTTATCTGTTCTACTTTGCCTTTAGAATTTTTTAAAACCGCTATTTTTTCTTTAACTGTGTAACTACCAGCAGCCACTATAGACTCAATTACCCAGGTACCTTCCAAAACAAAGGGCACCATAATTTTATGTTTTAACCAACCCTCAATCACTTCCCCAAGCCAATCTCCTGCCCTTACTTTATCTCCTGCTTTTAGCAAAGGAGTAAACTCCCATTTTTTGCTATGAGAAAATGCGCTGGTAATTTCACCGCGTTTTAGAAACAAGCCATTCATTGCTTCTAAATCATTTTGCAGCCCGTCATATTTTTGGGATAAAATACCAGGCCCCAGCTCAATTTCCAACATATGAGTAGTAAACTCAACAAAGGAGCCAACTTTTAATCCGCGTGTACTTTCAAAGACCTGAGCAAAAGCATATTTACCCTGAATCTTAATAACCTCTGCTTTTAACTTCACATCATCTAACGCAATATAACAAATTTCATTCTGGCTTACCGGCCCATCAACCTCTATAGTTACCAAATTTGACACTACCCCCACTATTTGCCCTTTTGTCGCCATATGTCCTCCGAATACTTTTCTTATAGAACTTCTACTTTTGTTATTTGCTCAAAAACCTCTCTGCCCTTATGAGTATCTAAATTAATCCAGCGTTCAACTAACATTAATTTTAACAAATACCCTAAAAGAACATCTACATCAAAATAACTAAAAATATTAATTTCATCTATTTTCTGCCAGCGAAGATGATCAATATATTTCTCCATTTCAACAAGCTCTTCTTTAGCAAAAATATCAATCAATTCAGGCATAAAAATAAATTTTCTGGAAAGCCCGAAATCAGCTGCGTTAGATGTCTGTAAATTATAAACAACTTCATCTTTCTCAATATCAATAAATTTAACTCTCTCTAAACCAAACTTTCTTTTATTTAACGCAGCTAAAATATTGCGTAAATCAAGGCCAAATTTAAAATATTCACGAATAAAAAAATTTTTATGCGTAATCATCATCCGGTAGAACCCTGAGAACAATTCATCCTCTACTTCCTGCCTGCTCAGAGGAATATTTGATTTTTTCTTATCTCTGGCCTCTGCCACTACATTGGTAATGTAATCAGCAAATTCACAATCTTTTGTGTTTAATTTTTCTCTTAACTGAGTAAATTCCCACCTGCCCTTCTGTCTTGTCCACGGATCATCTATATCCAAGAGCACATCTGCCATATTTGCAATATCATAACCAAAAAGCATATCTTTAATATATTGATAATGTTGGGGAACCAAATTTTCAAAAAGCTCTGCTTTGAACTCCCAAACCCGATACGGCTCCTTATAATCATCCAACCGTAATTCAGGCAAAGAAGCAATTAAATAATAATACTGTTTTACCATAATATTTTATTTTCCAAATAAAAATTTTTTAACCCGCGGTCTTAAAAAATATAAAATCAAAGCGCTAAAATCATCTTCAGTAAAACCAATTCTATAACTACCATCTTGAGGCGAAATTACAAATCCGCTTCCAATTTTTTCATCAAATTCGACTTTTACCCTTTCACTCAACTGCTGTCTCACTTTGCCAAAAAAATAATTCTGTAAGTCATCACGCATACGCTCAGGTAAATTAAGATAGAAATCCTGTCCGCCTCTGCATCCGGAAGTTGCCCATTCTTTCATTGCTGCCTCCATAACCCTGCCTAAAAATTCAGGATTATCCATAAATTTTTCTGTTGAAGATTCAGCAGCTTTAACACAAATTAACTCTGTAATATTTTGTCTAAGTAATGCAATAGACTGCTGCGCTGTCATTCTCAGTTCTGACTCAATGCGATTTTTTAAATCACTGGCATTCTGATTCGCGACTGAAATTATATCTTCCGCTTCTTTACGCGCCAGGCGTAAAATCTTCTTTTTTTCATCTTGCGCTGATGCAATAATTTTTTCTGCTTCTTGCTTAGCCTTATCCACGCCTTCATCATAAATTTGTTTAGTCAATTTCTCAAGTTTATCACTCATATTTAATCCTTTCCATAATCTAGACTCAAACGTAATAGATTTGTAAAATTTAGGCGTTTCCCTGTGCCATAGATTGGAACATTCTGACTTAAGACAAACCGCAGACGCAACTCGTTGCGTTGAGGTTTGGCGAATGAAGAACATTTCAAGATGCAGTGTGAGGGGAACGTCATAAAACTACAAACCTATTACGTTTGAGTATATACTCAGCAAGTCCACAAACTATTCAAATATCCCGTAGAGTACCCAGCATAGCCGGACAGGCGCGCATGCCAGTACCATTATTATAAATTAAATAAATTAGATTCCCTGCTTGCAGGGAATGACAAAAAAGAGAGGATAACAAATAAAGAATACCAATAAAATGCCATTGCAATGTCATTCCCACAATCTTTTAGCGAACCTGCCTGCTTCCGGCAGAAAATCTATATTTTGCAAAAAATCTGGTTACATCTTATCCAGAGCTTGTCTTAGGCCTGAAGCTTCAATTTCCATTTTACGCGTCTGTTTTCCTACAGAAAAATTATATTTTTTCTGTTTTAAAACAGGAGTTTCTTCCACGTTTTTTGCCTTTATCTCTTTTAAATCACTGCTATCTACAACCGCTTCTTTTTTTACAGATGTACTTTTTTTTTGTTTTGCTGCTTCTATGACAAGATTTTTTTTTGCAGAAGGAATATTTTTTTTCGCACTACCTTTTACTTTTGACAAATCGTCCTGCTCAATAGCTTTTTTATTTTGTTCATTGTTTTGTTCCCGTACATATTTAAAAGCTTCAAATTCAGCAATCTTTCTAGCCTTAAGTTTACCTTTCAATGTTTTTAGCAAATCATCAAACCTTTCTTTTTCTGTCCGGTCATCTATCTTTAAGGACTCTATATTTTCCAATTGTTCAAATTTTTTAAGATCTTGATCAGACATTAAAGGCTCGCTGATTATATGCGGAGTAATAAAAAGCACTAATTCTGTTTCTACTTTAGTTACAACTTTTTTCTTAAAGAAAAGTCCCAAAAACGGAATATCTCCCAAAAGAGGAATCTTGTCATAAAGATCGGTATAATTCATTTTTCTTAAGCCACCAATAACAATTGTCTGGCCATCCTTGACCAAAAGATTTGTCTCTGCCCTGCGTGTATCAATAATCGGCTGGCCTAATGCTTCGTCAGACTTAAAACTCTGCTCAGGCATTACATTCATTGAAATATAATCTTCTGAAGTAATATGGGGGGTAACAAAAAGCTTCACACCTGCTTGCTTAAATTTTACATTTGTTGTTGTGCCCGAACCGGAATCAACTGTTTCATAGTAAGGGATTTCCTCAATTATTTCTATCCTTGCCAGTTGATGGTCTAATGTCAAAACTTTAGGATTAGCCAAAATCTGAGCTTTATTCTGATGCTGCCAGATGTCAATTATCCCATTAATATCTAAACCATCAAAAACCGATGCGAAAGAAAAAGTTCCTGTGCTGCCAGTATTAGCCAAATTATGGTTATATAAATTACTGGTACTCCTGTCAAGAATTGTTAACAAACTCCCCCATTTATCTTCATCAGTAACCTTTACATCAACCATCATCGCTTCAATTAACACCTGAGGAGTATGTGTATCAAGATCGTCAGCCGCTTTTGCGACTGTATTTATAATGTCAGGAATATCAGTAACAATCAAAGAATTAGTACGCGCATCAATATTTATGCTCCCACGACGGCTTAACACTTTACTCAAAGACATTCTAAGATTTTCAACATTAGCAAAATTAAGCGGAATGATTTTTGTTTGCAAAGGCATTTTATTCTCTTCATCTAATGCCCTCTGTAAGCTTAAAACTCTGATTAGTTCGCCTTCTTTTTTATAAGTAAAATTATAAGTTTTTAGAATTACGTCTAATGCTTTTTCCCAATAAACATCTTTTAAATTCACATTAATTCTGACATCGACATCTTCCCCCGCAAGGATGTTCACTCCCCCCTTATACGCCAAAATATTTAACACCTCTCTCAAGTCAGTATCCCTAAAATTTAAGGATACAATCTTAGAGTGATTATTCTCAGGCAATGACACAGCAGGGACACTTTCATCTTGCGCTGGGCAATTATTCGCAGCCATAGCACCAACGATACAAACAAAATAAAACAAAGCCATCCTTTTTAATATCCACAACAAAATTTCCTCTAACATTTTCATCAAATCCTCCTTCAATTTTACTGGTCATACTCTACAACAAAAGAAACTTTTTGTTGCAATCCCTGATAACTAAAAACAACAGCATCAGCATCAATAGACTCAATTTTTAAATCATTAACCAGATCACCTAATTTATAAATTTTATTGTTTATCAAAACCAACGGTTTATCCTGATCCCATAAAATTCCATTCAAAACTATTCCTCTTAATTTTATTTGCATTGTATCTTTACTCGACAATCCAACAATTTTCTCTCCACTGCTATTATCTAATAAAGGAATAAACGGATCACGTATATCCTCTTTAATATAAACAAATAAATCCTTTTTAGTACCAGAACCGACATCAACTGCAAATAAAAAACATATAGAACCCTGCGTAGATAACAATATCATTACAACCATTAAAAATATCTTAATAATTCTATCCATCAATTTCTCCCGCGTACTCATTTAACGCAAAGCTGCTTATCTCTAAATCAATATTATGTTTTTCGATATTTCCGCTATCCGCGGATATAGACAAATTATCAATCCGCATAACATGCTTAAAATTTTCAATGTTATTGATAAATATGCCTAAATTACTATACCCAGCTTTTAGTTTTAAACGTATTGGAGCTACAAAATAAAATTTATTATCCCCTAAGAAATTAACCTTCCTTATTTCCTGCGGCGCTATAGAAACAAACGTTATATCATTAGAACTTCCCATTGCAATAATCTCCTTTAAAATCTGCGGACGATTGATTTCACGAGGGAGCCTATTCTCATACTCAGTGATTTGTTTCTTGATAGCTTCTATTTCTGTTAATAACCTATCTCTGTTTTTAACCACAGACTCTACTGTTTGCAGTTTAAGCTTTAACTGTTTTACAGACGTATCGTATTGCAAAAATTCTTTTAATAACGGACTGAATAAAAATATAAAATAGAATGAACCAAGCATAACCATACTAATTATAAAAATCATCTGCGCCTGATTTTTATGTACAGCCAAATTATTCATCAATTACCCCGCCTATCCTGAATATTTAAAATAAAAATTTGAATTAGATTCCCGCTAAAAAATTACGGGAATGACAAAAATCTTTTTTTTATAATCATTTGCAACTAAATAAATTAAAAAGAAAACTACTACTATATATTCTGCAAGGGAACTCGTAAAAAAATCATTTATTTAAATAAACATTGTATTTCAAAACACATTACAAAAGACTCCCCGATTAATTCCCG
This sequence comes from Candidatus Omnitrophota bacterium, assembly GCA_003645745.1. GTDB lineage: Bacteria > Omnitrophota > Gorgyraeia > B26-G9 > B26-G9 > B26-G9. The sequence continues at coordinate 3,968 of QNCH01000014.1, read as the reverse complement.
GGAAGACCTGATTAATGCAATCTTACTAAAATCATTGCTGAACGAAGGAACATCTTTCAAATTAGTAACAAGCTGGTTAATTACTGAAAGCATCTTATCATTATTTTCACAATACACCTTCCCTTTTATCACCAATGTCATTACTTTTTGCAAACTGTTTGCCGCAACTGCGGGATTTCCTTTCTCATGTCCAGCGCTTACATTATTAAGATATAAATCTGTCAGCCAAATATCTTGAGGCATAAATTTATTTATTTCATATAATTTTTTGCTCCAGTAAATTTTATGTAAAAACACCTTGCTGAATATTTGAACATTTTCACCTAAAATTTCTCTAACAGAATTTAACTCATTAAGCTCCGCGGAAATTTTCTGCAACCGCAAACTTTTTGTTTTAAGTGAAATTTCATCTGCCTTCTTTATCTGCACATGAATAAACAATAACAACCATAACGCAAATAAAAAAACACAAACAGCTGCTGCAGATAAGAACAACTTTCTATTTTTGGAAAAAATACCAATAATAGCACTTTCTTTTATCTTTTTATTTACAGGGGACAAATTAATTTTAAAATAACGATGGCATGCCAAACCAGTACAAATAGCAAGCATTAACGCATTTTTCTGCAATATTTCTTTTTTGACTAACTTAGGATTATATTTAAGTTTCGCGATAGGATTCCAAATCGTCACTTTTAAACCAAGCAAATTCTGTAAATATTTATCTAAATTTTTAAACATTGCTATCCTGCCGCACAAAAAAATTGCTTCTACAGAATCTTCCGAATTCTGATTTTCATAAAATTCAATAGCTCTACGCACTTGATTGAATAAAGCATTTACGATAAAAATGCACAGGTCATAAATATCATTACTCCCATTTATACCTTTCAATGCGCTAATATTATTAAAATCAAGCACAACATCTTTAGGCAAAGCATCAATCAAATTGCCCCAGGCAACAAAAGCATCTTTTGTTAACCCAACAATTTTACCTTTAATAATATCAATATTCGTAACTTCCATCCCTACGTTAAGAACAGTTATAGTTTTTGTCAAAACATTTTCAGGAGCATTTAAATAAAAACAATTTAATAAGCTAAACGTATCTACCTCAACTAATTTAGTTCTGTATCCCGCTAAAGATAACAACCCTATATAATTTTCAATTAAATTTTTCTTAGCTGCTACAAGTACAAGCCTGGTTTTCGTTTCATCAATCTGTTCATCCAACACAGAATAGTAGTCAAAAACAACATCCTCTATCTTACAATTAACCTGTCGTTCAACTTCAAATCTTAATGCTTTTCTGATCTCTATATCATTCATCTGGGGCCAGCGAATATCACGTACCACAACAGACTCGCCTGAAACACAAATATTTATCCGTACTTTTTTACTATTTATCTGCATTTTTTGTAAAACATCTTTAATCGCTTTAACAATACCATTTCTGCCCTGCCTAAAATTCACCGCAATCATTGCAAAATCAATTAACCTGCTCTCTTTGGCATTAGACATAATATACATTGCCTTTACCAACCCATCGCCAATTTCTATACTTACAAATTTATTGTAATATCTAAACATCGACAAAATAGCAAACCTTATTTTTACCTTCCTGTTTTGCTTTATAAAGCATAACATCAGCCTTTTTCATCAACTCATCTGAATTTAACTCTTTATTCTCCGGATACTTAACTGCCATTATCCCAATACTCACCGTACTTTTTATATGGTTAGAATCCGAAATGATAAAATCCTCTAATTCCACAGCAGCACGTAATCTCTCTCCAATTGAAAGAGGATCATGCGCAGACTCAAACATCCCTGGCAAAACAACTACAAATTCATCCCCGCCATATCTAGCACATATATCTGTCAAACGTACACCTTTGTTTAAGATCTGAGCAATTTTTTTTAATACAATATCCCCTTCCTGGTGGCCATAACTATCGTTGATTTCTTTAAAATTATCTATATCAATCATTAATACACTTAAAGGCAACAACTGCCTGCGGCAAAATTCCATTTCTTCCTGCATCCTTTTCTGCAAAAAAACACGGTTATATAATTGTGTCAGCTTATCTACAGAAGCTAAGCCGCGATGTATCGCGTTACCAAGAGCAATTGATGCCTGCGCAAGCAACACTCGAAAGAATGTATTTTCTTTTTTAATCCGCGAAGCAATATGTTCATGGCAAAAGACCACTACAATGCCCCAAACTCTATTCTCTAAAGTTAAAGGAAGCAGCGCTATTGAGCCTAACCCTGAAGCATATACATCCTGATCTTTATTTAAAAAATACATTATCTGAGAATCCGCGCTAAAAATATCACTTATGTAGGTATAAATCGTCTTTGTTACAAACACGTTGCCAAGCAGCCCATCTTTAGCACTAAATCTCATCATACTCAAATTGTTTCTGTCAAAATTAGCTCCAAATTCATAACAAAATTCATTAACTACAGGATCATGAGTTAAAAGAAAACATTTGCTTTGCCCCATACGGGAAGATGTAACCTTAAGGAATAAATCAACTATTAAATGCAATAATTCGTCTTTACTCATTGCAGCAGAAAGATTTTCACTAAAACGCTCGATTTGCTGCGTCTGTTGTTCTAATATATGCCTGCTTTTGCTCATTGTTGTTTCCAAAGCCGCTTTTTGCTTTTTAAATATAACTCTAACCTGCACTAATTCTTTCTGTATCCTTACAAAATTTTTACGCGTATAAATTGATAAAGATAAAAAAGGTAAACATCCAATGAATAAAGTAAGGCCTAAAATATGATTAAAATACCAAAAAACTGCTAAATAGATTGTACATAAACTTACTAATACAATAATTACGCTATCCATTAATTACGACCTCAGAAATTAGTATCTCAAAATCAATAACGGACACATTTTTGCATTTCATTTTTAAACCATTAATATTTTTCATCGTATATTTCGTAAATTCATTAAAGTTTACAAAAAAATATCCTCTGTGAACGACAAAAATTCATCGGACACTTTTCATATCTAAAAATACTTGCAAAAATTTATTCGAAAAAGATAAGTTTATTATACTATGCGGCTGGAACTTCCTTGTCATATGCCTAAAACTCCGTTTAATGTATTAATATACGCTCCCCGATTAGCATATATATTTATTCGCATCAAGTTTGCAAACCTGATTTTTTAAGTATACCAATAACAAATACTATTTGTCAACAACTTTAAGATAAGATACGTAATCGGTAACTGAAGCTGGGACACCATAAATTTATCATTTTAACATATACTCAAATTTAATAATCAATAATTTTCATCCCCGCATAATTTGCTTCAGTCGTTACTGCACTAGCACCCCCATCAGACCTTAAAACTCCGCTTTCATTAACCGCGAATCGATTAGAACCTGTAATATTTGCGCTAATAGGATGCGCGCTGCAGACAAAATTACTTGCGCCAACATATGTATAAACAAAAACATACCCCTGCTTGCCGCCGGCAACAAAAACTGAAGCATCAATATATGCAGGAGTTGCTCCGGTTAAAGCCGCAGAATTTGCGGGATATGCTGGAACAGCCTGACTTGCACGATAACTTTCACAAGCTATAGCAATAGTTTTTAAAGTAGATTTTGCCGCAGATTCATTAGCGTTTAACCTTGCCCTCAAAGCATTCGGCACTGCGATAGCGGTTAATAAAGCAATAATCCCTACAACAACCATAATTTCCACTAATGAAAATCCTTTATATTTCATCATACTTATCCCTTTCTTAATTAAATTTACTGTCCACAATATTTCTAAAAATATTATATACTCAAACGTAATAGATTTGCAAAATTTAGGCGTTTCCCTGTGCCATAAATTGGAACGATCTGACTTAAAACAAACCGCAGGAGCAACTTGCCGCGTCGAGGTGAACGTTTCAATCTACAGTGCAGGGGGACATCATAAAATTGCAAACTTAT
>QNCH01000013.1 GCA_003645745.1 Candidatus Omnitrophota bacterium | reverse complement strand
TTACGCCGATTTTAATTGGTAAATATAATTTAGAGCCTGTTTTTGCCAGATGCAATGTAGTTACAGGGTACAAACGCAATTCAGGCAGGAGAAGCATTTTTGATGATTTTTTTGATTCTGATGTTAATAATTTTTTTAGCATTGGAAAGCAGGCAATTACTGAGCCTAATGCTTCGCGTTCAAATGCTGTGCCTATTTCTGTGCTTGATGTACCTTTAGAGGATAAACCTCATGATTATTGCGGTGCAGTAGGTAATTTTGAATTTCAGGTAAAAATTAATCCAGTTAATTTAAAAGTAGGAGAGCCCATTACTGTAACAATGAAAGTTTCAGGAACAGGCAATATTGAACAGGTAGAGATTCCTGTTTTTCCTGAAATTTCTGGATTTAAGAGTTATGAGACAGAAATTAAACTTGACTCCACCAAAAGCCGTGGAAAGGAGATTAGCACAAAAGTTTTTGAAAAAGTACTTATTCCCAGAAAAGAGGGTGATTTTAGTCTTCCGGAAATAAAATTTGTTTTTTTTGATTCAAACACAAAAAAATATCAGACAATTAAAAGAGGCCCTTTTAAGGTGCATGTTGACAAAGGAGAAGAAGATGAGCCAGTTACAATAATTGCTTTAAGCAATATGGATGATGATAAAGATAGTTCCCCAAAAAAAGAAATTAAGATTATAAAAAAAGATATTCGTTATATTAAACCAGATATAGGGGAATTAAGTGTAGGTGAAAAAGAAAAAATTTATGAAAAGATTAGCTTTTGGATTTTATTTTATATAGTACCAATATTATTGTTAATTATTTTATTTATTGTCCAAAAGAAAAAAAATAAATTACATACAGATATTGGGTTCGCGAGAAATAAAAAAGCGATGCGCAAGGTTAAATCTTATTTAGCCCAGGCACAAAAGTCTTTGGAGGATGGAAACGTCCGTGATTTTTATTCAACATTATCTAAAGGCTTAAACAGTTATTTATCAGATAAGCTAAATCGTTCCGCTGCAAGTGTTGATGGTAAAATTGTCTCGGAATTAGAAATTCGCGGTTTGGATGTAGGGACTCTTGCAATTTTGAGTGAGTTATACAGGACATTTGACTCTGCGCTTTTTTCTGCTGTTGGTATTTCGCTTGAACAGATGAACAAAGATTATTTATCTGTAAAAAAAACGATCGGATTATTAGAGAGGATTTTAAAATGAGGTGCTTTGCATTGAGTAATATTTTAGCCATAGCTTGCTGTTTAATTTGCCAAAATGTTTTCGCGTTTACGGAAGATGATTTTCTTAAGGCAAATAATTATTATTCCTCAGGTAATTATTCTCAGGCAGCTAATTTGTATGAAGAAATTATTACACAAGGGACTAAAAGCGGAAATATTTATTATAATTTAGGCAATGCGTATTTTAAATTAGGAAGAAACGGTAAGGCTTTATTAAATTATGAACGTGCTAAAAATTTAATGCCGCAGGATGAGGATTTGTTTGCAAATTGTGCTTTTGTGCGTTCTCTTTTGTCTGTACAAGAAATTAAGGAAAATTATTCATGGAATAAAAAAATTTTTGTTAACTTATTGGATATGTTAAGTCCTTCTGGATGGTTTATGATTAGCGGCCTATTATTTTGGTTAATAAATATTTTGTTATGTATAGGATTGTTAAAAGGTTCTTTTCGTAAAAATTCTTATGTTTTTTCTTTAATTATAAGTGTAATTTTTTTGTGTACTGCGAATTTGTTTTTTAACAGTTTTCAATTTCAAAAACAATTTGTCCGCGGTATGATTATTGTGCCAAAAGCTGAAATAAGATACAGCCCTTCATATTCAGGCGCAGTTGCGTTTGAACTTACAGAAGGAATGCACGCCCAAATTGTCAGTTCAAGCGGGGACTGGACACAAATTCGTTTAAACCGCAATAATAGCGGCTGGATAGAATCTCAAGAGATAGAAAAAATCTAGGGTAATTTTAAATTACAAGTAATCGGTGAGAAGCGGGGCTGACCATAAACTTATCATTTTAAGATAATTTAAATTTTCAAAGTAGATTCCCGCTAAAACATTGCGGGAATGACAGTGAGAAGTAGTATCTTATTGTGTATCCTGTCATTTGTCATCTCCCAATTTTAGTCATTCCCGCAATGTTTTTAGCGGGAATCCATAATTGAATCCCCGCTTCATTCACCGATTATAATTACAAACTAATTGCGTCTGAGTATATATAGGCTATATAAAATTCATAGGATCAATGCCCAATACAGCAGTATCAACAACATCTTTAATATAGCATTTAGTTTTGTTATTTTCTTTGTCAAACAGTTTGAGTTGTTTGGGCTCTGTTAAAATTTCTCCTGACGCGGAAATAATAATTTTAATTTCAGGTAAAAGTATATTGTCAGGGTGTATTCTATGAACTACAGCTATTTCTTGAGTATTTAAGCGAATAAAAGTGCCTGGCGGATAAATACCCATTATTTGTGTAAACATTTTAAAAAAACGCGGATCAAAATCAATTCCGATAAAACGAATCATCAAAGCTAATGCCTTATCAGGAGGCAGAGGATCTTTATATGAACGTTTTGATGTAATTGCGTCGTATACATCAGCTATATTTACGATGAGTGAAAGTGGGTGTAGTTGTTTTATTTTTTTTATTTTAGGATAACCTGTAAGGTCATATTTCATATGGTGTTGGGCTGCAATAAGCACAGCAAGTTTATCTATATCGCCATGTTCTTCTAATATTCTTACTCCAAGCAAAGGATGTTGTTTAAGTATGTTCCAGTCTTGTTCTGTTAATGGAGCTTGTTTGTTCAGTAATTCAATAGGAATGGCAGTTTTTCCTATGTCATGCAGAAGCGCGGCTTTAGCTAATTGATTTAGAATATCCTTATCATTTATAATTGTACTCCCTAAAGACACGGCAAGAATAGCAACATTGGCTGAATGGGTAAAAGTATATTCGTCATAGTTATGTAAAGAAGAAAAGGCCAGACTTGAATAAATGTCTTTTGCAATCATCATTGTAATATCCTGTGCTATTTTATCAACAAGATCTATAGGGATATTATCGCCTGTTTTAAGAGTATTATAAATGAATTTGTTGGCTTCAATACTACTGCCATAGATTTTGTCGGGTTTTATGGGAAAATTTTTTTCTATGAACAAAGATTTTTTTAGAATAATGTTAAAAATTTCTAATCTGTTAAGCGTATTTTGAAAATCTTCCATAGAGGCTGGTTTTGTTTTTTCCAAATTTATATTAACAAATGCTGCAAGTTCATGGGGGCGTAATTTGGGGCTAAAAAAAATTCGTTGTATTTTTTTTTCTGATAAAAGTAAAGCTGTTTTTTCTACAGTATTTTGTATTTCATAAAGAGGGATATCTTGGAAAAAAAATTGTTTTTCGATAACATTAATTTCAAATGAACCTAAATTTTTAAAAATTTTCTGTATTGTGTTGTATACCTGTTTGATTTGTGAAATAACATTAGGATGATGTGAAGGATAAAGGCTGCTCTCTGTGAATAAAAGAGATAAGTCCAGAATAAAATTTTTAATTAAATTCCTATTATTATATCCTATCATAATTTGGCTCTTTTACAGAATCAGTGGATTATATACTCAAACGTAATTGGTTTGCAATTTTATGACGTCCCCCTGCACCGCATTTTGAAACGTTTTTCAATTGCCAAATCTCAACGCAGCGAGCTGCGCCTGCGGTTTGGCTTAGGTCAGAATGTTCCAATCTAGGGCACAGGGAAACGCCTAAATTTTACAAATCAATTACGTTTGAGTATAATTCTCAAATTTTTTACCATTCCACGCTTCAAAAAAGACTTCAGTCCCCGATTACATGTTTATTAACAGCTTTAATTGTTTTTTTGCAAATAAACGCAATCTTTTTGGTTCTGAATGAATAAACAATAATTTCTTTTTAGTTATTATTTCAGACAAAATATTTTTTGTCAATATCGGATCAAGTTTGCATAAAGATTTTATCGCTGTGCAGCGTAATTCTAAATCTAATTTCCTGCAGTGCATTAAAGCATGCTTTTTTTTCGCAATAATTGATAATTTAGAGATTACTATTGTATTTTTGAACAGGGAAAGGTATTTTATTCCTGAGATGCAAAGTTCACAATAAGGATGTTCAATAGTTTTTAGAAGTATATTTAATGTTGAGGAAGAATTTTTATTCGCGATTGCTTCTAAAGCGCGTTGTGCAAGGATAATATTTTCATGAAAAGTTATTTCGTAAAGTAGAAACACAGATTTATCCGTTTGGATTTTTTTTAACAGTTCAATTGAGCGCATAACTTTTTTGGGATGCTCAGAACGCAGATTGTTGGAAAATTCTATCGGTTCATTTTTATATCGATTAACTAAAATTTCTTGTAATATTTTACTGTTTTTTGTTTGTTTGGAATTTAAATATATTTTTAAGCATAAAGACGTAAAATTTTCAATGAACAATTTGAATAAATGTTCAAAAGATTCTTTTTCTGTTGAAGAATTAAAATTTGTAATTGTATGAATGATTATTTTTTCCAAAATATTGGATGAAATCTTTTTGGCTGCGTAGGTTATGCTTGTATAATATTCGTTTTCAAGAGCAGGTATTCGCTCAACTGATAACATATCAGCTAAAAAGAAAATAATTTGTTTGCTTAATTTTAAATTATTATTCTCTTCCTGATTTATGGTAAAAATTAATTTTGAGAGGATCTTTTTAAAAGGTTCAAGAGCTGTTTGTTCGCAAATTGAATATTGCAGCACATATATATAGTCAGGAAGAAGATTAAATTTATTAATAGACGCTGTAATTGCTTGTTTTTCAAGTGGCACTGTTTTTAATATGTTTAAGCCGTTGATAACATTGCGTTTTTCTTGTTCAGATATTGTGCCTACAGATAGCTCTATATCATTCTCAATAGTTATCCCATCTTCGAAATTAGCACAAATTGTATTAAATATGTCTTTAGATTCCTGAAGATTAAAATATAGATACAAGTTTTCTTTTAAGATTGGGAGAAAATTTAAAAATTTATCCCGATCAATAAATAGCTTGCCAATCACATATTGTATGTGCTTGATAATATTTGTATAATTATCTGTGGGTGTGTGGCTTACAAGTTTTTGCGCGACTAATCGAGCAGTATCTGAAGGGTCAATCAGGGTTGGTAATAGTGATATTGAATTGGTATATTCTACTATAGAATCATCTGTGTTTTCAAAAATTATGTTGAAAAATGTTTTTTTGTCAAATTTAGCGAGAATATTTTGCAGCATAGTTTTTTGATCTAGGTGTTTAAATTTTTCTGAATTGAATATAGTTTCATTAATTTTTTTTAAAATTTTTAAAATAAGATAACTTTCTTCGCGGGGCGGAGTGTTTTTATCCTTTTGTATTAAATAATGAGCTGCAATTTTTAATAATTCACACATTAGTTGAGGTTTTTCAAGTAAGCCTAAAAGTTGCTGCGTTTGTTTGGAATCTAATTGTTTAAAATCTTCAGTAATAAAAAAATTAAAAATTTTACTATTAGTCAGCCTAATTAATATTTCTTGATTCTCCTCCAGAGGCTTTTGGATAAAGTATTCCTCTATCTGTATATGCTGCGTGTCTATATTTAAGAGCATTAGTTTCGCTCCTCCTGCAGCTGCTATGTTTTGAGGGGCAGTGGTTAACAATTTAATCAGCCCCATAATATCAGCCATGGCTGTGTAATTTGTGAGTATTATTTTTTTAATGTGTCTTTCTTGCATTTTTTTGATAAACTCTTTGGCTGCTTGAACATTGTTTTTATCAATAGATTGCTCAATAATGTATAAATTATTTTTAAAAATTTCTATGCTGATTTTTTTATGTTGACTGGTTATTTTTAGCCTGTTATAGAAATTTTCAGTTATTTGTAAAAGGATTTGATGCTTTTGCGGGTAAAGATGGTTGGCTTTTAATAGGCTGTTTAAGTCTATTAATAACTGAGTAGCCATTTTTAACAGAAAAGGGTCATTTTGTTTTGTAATAATTTTTTTCTGTTTATCCATAAATTTTAATGTGATTATATACTCAAACGTAATAGGTTCGTAATTTCAGGATGTCTCCTTCACACGGCATCTTGAAACGTTCATCATTGGCCAAATTTCAACGCAGTGAGTTGCGCCTGCGGTTTGGCTTAGCTCAGATCGTTCCAATCTAGGCACAGGGAAACGCCTAAATTTTACAAACCTATTACGTTTGAGCATAACGTTTGAGTATATGTTTAGGCATAATCATGAATTCGTTGTTTTCAATATTTCTATATTGATTTGAAATTATTCCATAATCAACAATTTGGCTGATTAATTATAATTATAGCAAATTATTTATATCCAATCAAGAATTTGTTTGTAAGGAAAAAAATGTTTTAAATGCCTTATTCGTAGCTCTTATACTCAAACGTAATTGGTTTGTAATTGTATGCCCCCCTCACACCGCATTTTGAAAGGTTCTTCTATCGCTAAACCTTAGGCGTAGCGAGCTGCGCCTAAGGTTTGTCTTAAGTCAGAAGATTCCAATATAGGGTACAGGGAAACGCCTAAATTTTGCAAACCTATTACAATTATATTGACAAAAGCAGGATAATGCGTTAAAAACAGAGAAGGTTCTATTGTGCAAACATAATTTAAAGTTAGGAGAATCTTGTGCGTAGAATAAAGTTATTTGCGATATTTTTAAGCATTTTTCTATTTATAGCTGTTAATGGTTATACGAATATTGTGTTAAAGGTGGTTGGTATCAGTTCATCTAAGACTAAGGTGCAAAAAATAGTTTTGAAATCATATCTACCGAAAGAGATAACGCCTGAAGATATTATTGATAAAGATGATTTAGATTTGTTATATGATACACAGCAGTCAGCGTATTATGTTTATGGTGAATATGATTTGTCCCCAGGAGAAAGTGTGGAACGGGAAGTGGAAATGAAGGATATCTGGGGTATTTCTGAGGCAAGGATTGTAAGCTTACAGGCAGAAGCGGATAAAACTGTTGAACTTTTAAAAGGCACATCTTTTGCTGAACGCGCATTATTTTTAAGAGATAGCATTAAAGAAAAATTGGATAAAATTGTACAAAGAGAGAAGATAGCTGCTTTAAATCCTCAGAGGCATATTTCTGATTATCGCAGCAATGTAGAATTATTGGAAACAGCACAAAAAGATCTTATTTTAGCGCGGAGTTTTTTATCGCAGGTAAGCTCTTTGCCGCCAGTGGCAATATGGAAAGTTTTTTTTGTTGTGATCGGCATATTATTTTTGCTTTCAATAATATTATACTTGAGTTGGTATAGGCAGTCGATGGTTGTTAAAACATCCACAAATAGTATTGCAGAACATGCGTTCGATCCTTCTTCTGTGGAAGCGAAAGAAAATAATAATATTGGTGAGAATGAGAATGAGGAGGATAATTAATTGGAAGTAAATATCTTAGTAGTAGAAGATAACAACGAATCTGCGAAGAAGTTGGATCAAATTTTAAAGCCGCTGGATTATAAATATTGGATCATAGAGCCTCAAGATTTAGAAAAAATGCTTAAGACAATACAGTTCTCTGTAGTGCTGACCGAGTTAAGGATGCCGTATATAAATGGGGAACAAGTGACTAAAAATGTTTTGCAGTCATCTTCAACTACAAATGTTGTAATAATGACGGGATATTCTTTTATTAATTCCGCTGTTAAGATTATGGAAGCCGGAGCGTACAATTATGTGACGAAGCCGTTTAATCCTTTAGAAATTAGATTGATTTTAAAACGGGCAGTAGAGAGACATTTTATGCTTTTAAAAGAAGGCACAAAAAATTATTATATGGATTTATCTGTTAAAGATGGCCTTACAGGCCTATATAATCGTAGGTTTCTTGATGCGCAATTAAGTAAAAAAGTTGCTGATTTTAAAAAAATACGTTATAAAAATTTTTCTGTTGTCATGATTGATGTAGATAATTTTAAACAATATAATGATCGGTATGGACATGTTTCAGGGGATAAATTGCTCCGCGATTTAGCGGCTTTATTTCAGGATACCTTACGTATGCGGGAAATGGATAGTGTGTTTCGTTATGGGGGGGAAGAATTCTGTATTATTTTAAATGACGCGGATAAAAAAGAAGCAGTAATGGTTTCAGAGCGAATTCGTATTTTAGTAACCCTCTACCTTACTGAGACAATAAGTTTGGGAGTGGCAACATTTCCTATTGATGGCGATAATCCAAAAGATTTGATTGGTAAAGCAGATCAAGCATTATATATTGCTAAGCGGGAAGGTAAAAATAGAGTTGTTAGCACCTTAGGATCAGTAAATGAATAAGTGTTGCATTTATATATTCAAACGTAATAAGTTTGTAATTTTATGACATTCCCATGCACTGCATCTTGAAACGTTTTTCTATCGCCAAACCTCAACGCAGCGAGTTGCGCCTGCGGTCAGAACGTTCCAATCTAGGGAACAGGGAAACGCCTAAACTTTACAAACCTATTATGTTTGAGTATAGTGACCCACAAATTCTCTAAAGGAGCTATTATTTTAAGTGAAAGTTTCTATTTTTAAAACGAATAAAATTATTTATAAAAATAATGCTAAGAGTGTTGTATTGCCTGGTGATGATGGAGAAGTTTGTCTCGGTGATTTTCACCAGGCTTTTCTTTGCTGTATGAAAAAAGGATTTATACATATAGATGGTAAATTTTCTTTTTTAATCAGACATGGTATCGCAAAAATGTGGCGAAATGAACTTGTAATTTTAGTGGAGCAGTGATAAAATAAATTATTATGGATAATGCCACAGTTATTTTGTTAATGTTATTGAGTACTATGGGGCCTGCTGTTGTAATTGGAATTGTTGGTTATGGCGCAGTAAAAGGGGTATCACGTAATCCTGCAGCTTCTCCAAAAATTTTATTAGCGATGGTTACTGCGTTTATATTTTCAGAAACAATTGCAGTGCTTGCTTTATTAATTGTGTATAATTTATTCAAATTCAACTGATAAAATTTGTGTGTAAAAAATAGATTCTGTTTAATATTTTAACATTGTTTAATATAATAGGGATTAATGGATTAACTCTATGTTTATACAAGTACTTGTTATTCAAGTAATTATTTTTTTAGTGCTTTTTATTGGTTTAAGATTTTTATTTTCCCGCCAACTTAATCTTGCCTTACAAAAATTACAACATTTACAGCATGAAAACAGCGTAAAAGAATCTGAGTTGCAGGATGAATTGGATCGTGCTAAGAGAGAAGCTGAAGCAGAAATAGAAATGGGGAGGGAGGAAGCAAATAAAATTAAAGAAGAAGCAAAGAAAACGGGTAATTTTTTAAAAATAGAAATGGAGAATAAGGGCAGGAAAGAAGTAAAAAATTTACTTGAGAAAAGTATCGTTGAGATCAAACAGAACGAAATTAGTATGCAGAAAAAAGCTGTTGCGTATTCTATAGATATCAGCCTGCATTTATTGAAACATATTTTTAGGTTACCTTTGAAACATAGTTTTCATCGGGAATTGGTAGATGAATTTATTAATGAGATAGATCTGATAGAAGAAAATAGATTATCCGCGGTTAAGTTTGAGCAAATTAAAGTTATTTGCGCTTGTGCGTTAGAGCCGTCGCAGAAAGATAGGCTTAAAGCTATTTTAGATGTTAAGTTAGAACGCGATATAGAATTTGAACAGGAGATTAATGAAGGTATTATTGGTGGTGTTATTTTGAAAATTGGAACGTTTCTTGTTGATGGCAGTATCAAGAACAGATTAACTAAAGCGCTTGATTTGATTAAGAAAGATATAAAATTTTAATTGCTATGGATACTGTCATTAATATTCCCGCAGTAGAGATAAGAGAAATTGGAAAAGTAAAAGAAACCGCCTATGGTATTGTTAAAGCGGAAGGTTTTTTTTCTTGTATTTATGGTCAATTAGTTGAATTTGAATCAGGAACAAATGGTATGATTCTGGGGTTTAATCGGAATGAAGTATTAATTATTGTGTTGGGAGATTATCATGGTATAAAGGTTGGCGATTCTATAACAGCAAAGGATGAGCTTTTAAGTATTCCTGTGGGTAATGGATTTTTAGGCAGGGTTGTTGATTGTCTTGCTCACCCCATTGATGGCAAAGGGAGGATTGTTGCTGATGAGTATTATTCTGTTTTTCGTAGGGCACCTGGAATAATAGATAGGAAACCGATAAATGAGCAAATTATTACAGGTATAAAAATTTTAGATTTACTGATTCCTATCGGTAAAGGCCAGAGGGAACTTGTTGTTGGAGATCGCCAGACAGGGAAAACAAGTGTTGCTTTAGATATTATCCTTAGCCAAAAAGATACTGATACCATTTGTATTTATTGTTTTATCGGCAGCGCTTACGTTAATTTTAGAAAAATAGTTAATAAGTTATCAAGTGCAGGGATGCTTCCTTCTCTGATTGGTGTATGTGTGCCTGCTTCAGCATCTTCTGCTGAACAATTTATTAGCCCTTATACTGCGGCAAGTTTAGGGGAATATTTTATGCGTCAGGGCAAAGATGTAATAGTTATTTTTGATGATCTAACTAAGCATGCATGGGCATACAGACAAATTTCTCTTTTGCTTAACCGTTTTCCTGGCAGGGAAGCTTACCCAGGAGATATTTTTTTTATTCATTCGCAACTTATGGAACGCGCGGGTAACTTGAAAGAGGAATTAGGTAATGGGTCAATGACTTTTTTCCCTATAGTGGAGACTCTGCAAGGTGATATTACTGGCTATATACCGTCAAATTTAATTTCTATGACTGATGGTCAGGTATTTATGAATACAAGTTTATTTCATGAAGGGTTTAAACCTGCTATTGATATTGGATTGTCTGTATCACGTTTAGGCGCAAAAGTTCAATTGCCAATGTTAAAAGATTTAAGTAAAGGGTTGCGCTTGTCTTATTTGCAATACAGGGAAATGTTACGTTTAATGAAGCTGCGTACAGGTTTTTCTACAGATATTCAGGAAAGGATCAGACAGGGTAAAATTTTAGAGGAATTTTTTATGCAGGATAATTATTGCCCTTTTAGTGTTGGGCAGGAGGTAGTTTTCTTTTATGTTTTAAAAAAAAAGATATTAGCTGCTTTGCCTTATGAAGCGGTTACTATGTTTAGAAAAGAATTCTTGGGTTTTCTTCAGGAAAATTATCCTGAGATTTTAAAGAAAATAGAAAATGTAAATGTTTTAAATGAAGAGCTAAAAGCCAGCTTTGACAATGCTATTGTGGATTATTTTAGAAAAAGTAGAAAAAGAAAGTGACTTTCTATGTATTCTTTAGCACAACTCAAATATGATTTAGATTTTAACAAAAGTATGGATGATATTATTCATGTTTTAAAAATGTCTACTTCTTTGCAATTGCGTCAATTACAACGGACGCGGTGGTCTGAACAAGGTTTCTTGCAAGCTTTTTGTGACGCGTTTTCTTTAATAAAAATTGAGCAGTTACAGCAGCATCAGTTTATTTTTAGACAGCAGCTTTCCCCTAAAGCTGTGGTTGTAGTTACTTCTGACGATGGATTTTTAGGCGATTTAATTTTAAATCTTGTGGATATTGGGTTGGCTGAGAAAAACGCGGAAGATGTTTTAATTGTAATAGGACAAAAAGGCGCGAATTATTTAAGTTCTTTAAAAAAATCTTATTTGAGGATGCCTGGTATAAATGAAAAGACTTATGTCCGTGATGTTCGCAAGCTGAGAAAATATTTGATTTCGCAATATTTACAAGGTAAAATTAATCAAGCGGTGATTATTTATGCTGATTTTAGTTCGATTTCATCAAGGGATATTAAGTTTGATAAATTGCTGCCGTTTCCGATAAATGATTTTTGGCGGCGTATTAAGGAAGTTAAAAGGAGCGGTGAACTATTAATAGAATCGTCTTTAAAGGCTGTGGTTAATGAGATGGTTGTTTTAGGATTAGATTTTAAATTAAGGGAAATAGCATATTCAAGTAAGTTAGCTGAATTTTCCGCGAGGATAATGCATTTAGAGAATAGTTATCAGGAATTATTAAAGCATAATCAAAAGTTGTCTATAGATTATTTTAAAATTTTACATAATTTATCTGATCAACAATTAAGAGAATCTTTATCAGTTAGATTGTCCCAGGAGAGAAATATTATTAATAGTTAAAATGGAAAATATAGGTAGAATTATTAGTGTTTATGGTCCGGTAATAGAAGTGCAATTTGACCAGAGTAAATTGTTGCCTGGTATTTATGAAATATTGTACGTTAAAAATTGTCAGGCAGAGGATGTAACTTTAGAAGTTATCGAACATGGTACAGGTAACATTTGCCGTTGTATCGCGCTTTCTTTTACTTATGGGCTTCAGAGGAACGCAAAGGTTTTTCCTAAGGGGGAAGTTTTAAGTGTGCCTGACGCTGCATATTTATATGGCAGAGTGGTCGATGCTTTGGGGATACCTATTGACGGAAAAGGTGATATTAAGGCAGAAAGTTTTATCCCTGTACATCAGAAAATAACTCATAGTTTTGGCGCAGATGCTGAATTTGACTCGAAAGTTGAAATATTAGGAACTGGAATTAAGATTGTTGATCTTTTATTCCCATTGGTTAAAGGAGCAAAAACTGGAATTTTAGGGGGGGCAGCATTAGGAAAATCAGTTTTAATCCTGGAGATAATTCATAATGTTATAAAAAAACAGGAAGGCGTTTGTGTTTTTAGCGGCATAGGAGAAAGAATTCGGGAAGGTAATGAACTTTATTATGAATTCTTAAAAAAAGATTTACTGAAAAAATCAATTCTCGTTTTTGGGCAAATGAATGAATCTCCTGGAGTACGGTTTGAGAGCGCGAATACGTCGATTGCGATTGCGGAATCTTTGATGCAGGAACGCAAGGATGTTTTATTTTTTGTGGATAATGTTTTTCGTTTTGCTCAGGCAGGAAGTGAAATTTCTGCCCTTTTAGGCAGAATTCCTTCTGAAACAGGATATCAGTCAACTTTAACAAGTGAAATTGGGAATTTTCATGAGCGTATTTCTCGTGTTAGCGGAGGAAGCATTACAAGTATAGAAGCTGTTTATGTGCCAGCTGATGACGTAACTGACCCTGCGGTAGTTACAATATTTAGCCATCTAAATTCTGTTATGACGCTTTCGCGCACTTATGTACAAAGAGGTTTATATCCTGCGATTAATCCTCTGGAATCTACTTCAAGTTTTCTTTCTCCTGATATTATTGGAGAAAAACATTATTGTATAAGCCAGGAAGTTTTGAAATATTTGCAAAAATATGATGAATTGCAACGTATCGCTTCTATTATTGGCAAGGAAGAACTTACGCATGAAGAAAGGCTTATTTTTGACCGTGCAAGGAAATTACAAAATTTTTTAACTCAGCCGTTTTTTGTTGTAGAGGATTATATCGGCATAAAGGGAGTATATGTAACTTTAAATGAAACATTGGCTGGTTGTGAAAAAATTATTTCAGGTGATTTTGACACAGTTAATGAAAATAAATTTTATATGATTAGCTCAATAGATTCAATTCAAAAATAAATGCGTACAAAAGGAAAATAATGGCAAAAATTGGCGAAATTTTGGTAAAGAAGGGGATTCTTGATGTTCAGCAATTAGACTCAGCCCTGGCAGAATCTAAAGAAACAGGTAAAGCTATTGGCAGGGTATTGCTTGATTTTAATTTTGTTACAGAGAGACAGTTGTTACAAACGTTAGCAGATCAGTTGGGATTGATTTTTTATCCCAGCTTAAATGATATTAGTGTGCCGCAAGAGGTTATAGATAATGTTGCGGTAAAGTTGGTTTGGCATTATAAAATTATGCCGTTACAAATAAAGGATAAGATTCTTGTAATTGCAGTTTCTGACCCCATGGCAATATGGTTTTTAGACGATTTGAAATTACGTTTGGGCTATGATATCGAGCGGGTATTAGCTACAGAAAGCGATATTCAGGTCGCGATTCGTAAATATTATGGGTTTGGAGCTGATACAATGGATAAAATTTTATCTGAAGAAAAAAATATGGAGTTTGAGCCCCAACAGAAAAAAGATGAGTCTACGATTGACCTTGCTGCTGATTCAGAAAAATCCAGGCAAGGAACTTCAGTAATTAAATTGGTTAATCAGATTCTTTCGGAATCTGTTTCATTACGGGCAACAGATATTCATCTTGAACCTTATCGGGATAATGTACGAGCCAGACATAGAATTGACGGCGTGCTTTATGATATAAATGTTTCAACACAAATTAAATATTTATATCCGGAAATTGTTTCACGAATAAAAATACTTTCAGGATTAAATGTAATTGAAAAGCGTTTGCCGCAAGATGGCCGGGCAATTATTAAACTTGATAACCAGCAGGTTGATTTAAGAATTTCTGTTATTCCGTCTATATATGGAGAAGGTATTGTAATTAGAATATTGCCAATGAATTTTTTATTTAGTTTTCAGGAATTAGGTTTTTCTTCTGATTCTCTGAGTGTTTTGGAAAATACTATGCAAAAACCATATGGAATTATTTTTCTTACCGGGCCTACAGGTAGTGGGAAAACTACAACTTTATACACTTGTTTAAATAAAATTAATACTGATGAAATAAAAATTATTACAATTGAAGATCCTGTTGAATATGAACTTAATGGGATAATGCAAATTCACGTTAAGCCTAATATTGGTTTTACTTTTGCCAGAGCTCTTAGAAGTATTCTTCGCCATGATCCTGATGTGATGATGGTCGGAGAAGTCAGGGATCTGGAAACTGCGGAATTAGCTATTCGTACTGCGCTTACCGGCCATCGTATGTTTTCGACCCTTCATACTAATGATGCGGCAAGCGGAGCTACGAGGCTTATTGATCTAGGAATTGAGCCTTTTTTGATTGCTTCTTCTGTTAATGCGTTTATTTCCCAGAGATTGGTGCGTAAGATTTGTCTTCATTGCAAAGAAGAGGTGAAAAAAACAGAGCCTTTGCCTGAATGTTTTAAAGGAATAAAAACTTATAAAGGCAAGGGGTGTGATGAGTGTAATTTTATTGGATATAAAGGGAGAACCGTTATTTATGAAATTCTGCCTGTACTTACTGAAATTCAGCAGTTAATTTTAAATAGAGCATCTTCATCTGAAATTAGAAAAAAAGCTGACGAACTTGGCCTCCGTAAGCTTATTGACGTTGGAATTGAGAAAGTTAGACAAGGTATAACTACGCCGGAAGAAATATTAAAAGTAACAAAATTGTCGTAATGATATGCTTCGTTAATAAAATTTGTGGGGGGTAGAAAATGATGTAGGTATAGAGCATTCCTGCCTGTCCAGCTATGCTGGGTACCATTCGGGATTTTTGAAACAAGGGAAAAAACAGGAGGATGTGTAAAAAATTTGAAAATTAACCCATAGATTCTGTTATATACTCAAACGCAATTGGTTTGTAAAATTTAGGCGTTTCCCTGTGCTGTAGATTGGAACG
>QNCH01000012.1 GCA_003645745.1 Candidatus Omnitrophota bacterium | reverse complement strand
CGGTTTGTAAAATTAATATTGACTCTGACGGAGGCCTTTGGATGACTGCTGCGATTAGAAGACATTTTCATCAGCACCCATCTCATTTTGACCCGAGACAATATTTAGGCCCAGCCAGAGAAGCATTAATTGAAATGTATAAACATAAAAATGAATATGTCCTTGGTTCCGCAGGCAAGGCTTAAAATACGCAAAATATGTAGGGACAGGTCGTGACCTGTCCGATACAAAAGATAAAATGACAAAAATATTAACCCGAAAATCACGGAATCGTTTAGAAGGATACGACTATTCACAATCAAATTATTATTACGTAACGGTTTGTACAGATAATCGAAAAGGACAGTTCGGGGAAATTAAAGATAACCGAATGTTATTAAATTATCACGGGCAAATTGTTAAACAACAGTGGCAGTGGTTGGCAAAACAGTATTCATATATTACATTAGACGAATATGTTGTCATGCCTAACCATGTTCATGGTATCTTAATTATTAATAAACGGACAGGTCACGACCTGTCCCTACAGATAAAAATTAAATCATTATCATCGTTGATTGGTGCGTTTAAAACAACATCATCTAAATTAATTCATCAAAACGGATTGTCTGATTTTACCTGGCAACGTTCATTTCATGATCACATAATTCTGAACGATAAATCCTTAACCAAAATTCAAGAGTATATCATCAATAATCCATCTACATGGGATCAGGATGAAAATAACATTAAAAATTATGCATGAGAGGTCAAGGCAGGCTTTGACCCTACAGGATAATTTTAATAATATGCAAATAAATAAAACTCTGGAGTAAATTGTTTATTAAAATTTTGCTTTCGGCAAAACTGTGTTCAATTTGTTCGTCTCAGCTGTTAGATAAAAAATTATGAATAATGAAAAATGGAAAGCTAAATTGGTTTCTTCTAGTCTACCTCTTGAATACGAAATATTAAAGGCTCTTGTTTTACAAGGCTTTGCTGTTAATTCTGACTACACTTACCAGCGTGATGAGCAAGGCATCCTTAAGGACTTCTCCGTAGATATTGAAGCTACTGCATACTTTTTAAATTCCAATAAAATTACAGCTTCACTTGATTTACTAATTGAATGCAAGCAAAGAAAGAAGAATACCAAATGGCTTTTTTTCCCCGATCCAAATTTAAGCGATTTTTCTCCTATAACTTTGGGGTATACTCTTCGGTGTATTGATGAATTTTCCCCTACTACACTTTCCACTAATGTAGCTATTAAATTTGATAAAAAGTTTAACGCTTGTATTAAAGGGATTGAAATAGATATAAATGACGGAAATGTTTATGATAGTGAACTGCGACATGGGATATATCAACTAAAATATGCCTTACCAAGATTATTAGTTAAATTATCTTTACATAATATTTTTAGTAATCATCTTAACGATAATAAGCCATTTTTGTTATGTCCGATTTTATTGACCAATGCTGAACTATTTGTAGCAAAAAGAGAAATAAATGTATCTTTGGTTGAAAATGCTGAACAGTTAAAAGATATTGCCGAACCAGTGCCCTGGTTAATGTTATATTCAGATTATGGCCCTGATTTTAAGATGCATTGCAAAAGAATATTTCAAAATAGCCTTTCGGGAATATTAAGTACCCAAGAAGTAAAAAATCTTGATGTGTTACGGAAAAAGCATGGTGAAGATGATTTCATGTTGCCTTCCTCAATTTTCAATTCACTTATCAAATGTGATCGATTTACGTTTTCCCGTTATTTTACTCAGTTTGTTATTTGCTCAAAAGATCGTTTTAGCGATTTTACTAAAAATATAAAACAAATTTCGAGTGGAGCTATTAAAAAAAAGAAGGTGGAGAAAATGTAGAAATGGTGAGGGCGTTAGAGAATTATGAAAATACAACGTTAATGTCCATTTTGCATTGAATTCGTAAAATAAACAGAATACGTAGGGACAGGTCGTGACCTGTCCGATACAAAAGAAAAAAAATGACAAAAATATTAACCCGAAAATCATGGAATCGGTTAAAAAGGTACAATTATTTACAAACAAATTATTATTATGTAACGATTTGTACAGATAATCGAAAAGAACAGTTCGGGGAAATTGAATTAGACGAATGTGTTATCATGCCAAATCATATCTGCAGGTTTATGGAATTTTAATTATAAATAAACGGACAGGTCACGACCTGTCCCTACAGAATGTTTTTTTATAATGTATCATAAGATAACGAGGATGAAAAATGCAGTTTTTCGACGAAAAGTTTAAAACAAACAAATTAAGGTATATCCTGCAATCTATGTTGGCTACTCTATGCGTTTTTATTGTGCTGATCATTCTTAGCGCTAAGGAAAACGCTGCGATTATTGGAGCAATAGGCGCGAGTTCGTTTATCGCGTTTACTATTCCTAAAGCTCAGGTTTCCCGCTCAAAGTTTTTAATTGGCGGTTATGTTG
This sequence comes from Candidatus Omnitrophota bacterium, assembly GCA_003645745.1. Taxonomy (GTDB): domain Bacteria; phylum Omnitrophota; class Gorgyraeia; order B26-G9; family B26-G9; genus B26-G9. Next base: position 13,300 of record QNCH01000012.1, on the reverse strand, counting down.
TGGGTATAATTTCCGGCTGGGTTTGTTACAATTTGTCTTTGCTGCAGATCTTTGTTAATCAGCCATTAATTAGTGCTCATTTACCAATAATATTTTCCGCAATAGCAATTGGCTTAGCAATATTTTTAATGGTGATTACTAATAATGAGCATCCTCCTGCTGCTGGCATAGCTTTAGGTCTTGTGCTTAATGGATGCACTTTTAAGAGTGTTGTTGTTATTTTATTTGGAATTGTTGTTTTATGTGTATTGAAAAAGATGTTGGAGCCTGTATTGGAAAATTTACTCTAATGAGTTAGAAGTCAGTAGTCAGTAGCCAGAATTCAGTAGGGGAAAAAAGAAAGCTAAAACATTATTGGCTCTTTAAAGTTTTAATAGGGCATTAGTTGTTTTGTCATTCCCGCAATCTTCTAGCGGGAATCTAAAATAAATACGAAACAACAATATCCTATCATTTAAAAAAAACGGAACATTCTACTGAATTCTTTTTTGAAACAAGGCAACGATAAAGGAAGTGTAAAAAATTTGAAAAATATCCATAGATTTTTTTATAAAGCCTTATTGTTAATAGTAGTATTGAATTTTTGTGTATGGCAAATATGTTTTGCAGCACAAAATCCGGTTAAAGAGCCTAATGTCAGCGGAATTTTTTATCCTGCCAAAGCTGAAATGCTTTCTAAAATGATTGAAAATTTTTTTGACAACGTTAATATTACTGCTGATTTAAATCCTGTCTTTGGCCTGCTTAGCCCGCACGCTGGATACATTTATTCAGGGCAAGTAACTGCTTTTGGTTATAAAGCGATTTACGGGGAAAATTATAAAACAGTCATTATTATTGGGCCAAGCCATTATCTGCGGTTAAATAAAATTGCTTTATACAGAAAGGGCAGTTTTAAGACGCCTTTAGGTAAGGTAGATGTGGACACTGAATTTGCAGCTGCCCTTCTTGCGCTTGATCAGGACATTCAAGAATTTCCTTCTGCATTTGAAAAGGAACATTCGATTGAAGTTCAAATTCCTTTTTTGCAAAAAAGTTTGAAAAATTTTAAAATTGTGCCAATACTGATCCGCAATGATTCTTATAAATTGTGTGAAGGATTGGCTAACGCTTTAAGTAAAATTATTGGCGCGCGTAATGATGTTTTAGTTATTGTTAGTTCTGATTTGTCGCATTACCATACACAGGATCAGGCTCTTTCTCTAGACACTAAAGCCTTGGCAATGGTTAAAAATTTAAACCCTTCCGCATTATTTGAGGCTGGCCGTGCAGGGCAAATTGAACTTTGCGGGCTTGGCGCTGTAGTTACTCTGCTTTTATATATGCAAAATATTGATGCACACAAAAGCAATATTTTAAAATATGCCAGTTCATTTGATGTTACGCATTTAAATAAAAATCGTGTAGTGGGATACGGAAGTGCTATTTTTTATAAAACAGAAAAAGAAAATGTTCAGGAAAGGAGTAAGCAGATGTTTTCAAAATCTCAAAAACAAAAATTATTATCTGTGGCAAAGCAGGCAATTGTTAGTTTCGTAAAAGATCACAAGCATTTAGCAATAGATGCAAAAGATCCTTTATTGCTTGAAAAATGCGGCGCTTTTGTGACTATAAAAAAAGATGGCAGGTTAAGGGGGTGCATTGGCCATATAATTTGCGATCAGCCGTTAATTAACACCGTGGCAGAAATGGCAGTGCAAGCTGCAACAGGAGATCCGCGTTTTATACCTTTAACTGAAAAAGATCTGGATACTATTACTTTGGAAATATCAGCGCTTTCTCCTTTAAAAACAATTTCTGATATTGCGGAAATAGAAGTTGGCAAACATGGCTTGATTATTCGTAAAGGTTTTTATTCAGGCCTGCTTTTGCCGCAGGTAGCTACTGAATACAATTGGACAAAAGAAGAATTTTTGCAAAATACCTGTTTAAAAGCAGGCTTAAATCCTGATGCATGGAAGCAGGGAGCTAAAATTCAGATTTTTAGCGCAGAAGTTTTTGGAGATCAGGATTGACTATCGGGTTTTGAAAAAGAGGATTAGGAAATGAAGATATGTCCTAAATGTAGAAAACAGTATGATGATACCTGGCAGGTGTGTTTAAATTGTAAATGCCAGCTATCAATAGTCCCTCCTGAATTAATCACAGAGTTGAATGTATTAAAAAAATTAGCAGGTTCTTTGCTTAACCGGGTTAAGTTGCTTGAAGAAAAGATTGAGGCATTTGTACACAATAGGCAAATCCCTTTAAGCAAAGAAGCAGAGCAAATGCCAAAAGAGAAAAATCAGGTAAAACAAACTGAAATTTTAAGCAAAGACAAAGATGAAACTTTACAAAACCAGTCTTTAGAAAGCAGGATTGGACGTATTTGGTTTAATCGGATTGGGGCTTTGGCAATTATTTTTGGTATGGGATTTTTTCTTAAATATGCTTTTGATAATAATTGGATAAATGAGACTGCCAGAGTAAGTTTAGGTTTATTGGCTGGATTTTTAATGATTATTGCTGGAGATTTCGCGTATAAAAAGAATTTTAAAATATTTTCTGAAGGATTAATCACTGCGGGAGCTACAACACTATATTTATCAATATATGCTGCGGTAAATTTTTACCAAATCATTGCAGATATCCCCGGTTTTATTTTTATGGCTATAGTTACTTTGTTTGCTGCTACATTTGCTGTGCGGTTTAACTCTAAGAGGGTGATGAACTTCTGTATTCTTGGCGGTTTTCTAACTCCATTTTTTATTTCTGTAAAAAGCATTAGTCCAATATCGTTGATGTGTTATATTTTGCTTTTAGATATTGGAGTACTCTGGGTTGGTTATTTTAAAAAATGGGGGTTCTGTAATTTTCTGTCTTTAATACTTACATACAGTACATATTTTATCTGGTATTTTAGCTCTTACAGCAGTCAATATTTTGTGGCAACAGAATTTTTTCTAAGTATTTATTTTGTACTTTTTTCTATAATCGCGGTTTTCTATAATTTTATTCAAAAGCAAACAACAGTTAAAGAAGATATTGCAGTGATAATTCTAAATGGAATTTTTTATTTTCTTGCGAATTATCATCTTTTAGTTAATAAAGAAGATATTTTAAGCGCTCATCCTGGAATTTTTTCAATTCTATTATCCTGCCTTTATCTGATTTTCGCGTATTATGTTTTTATGCGGACTGGAAAAAAAGACCGCAACCTGGTATTGTCGTATTTAAGCCTTACTTTATTATTTGCAACAATTACAATGCCTTTGGAATTAAAACAATGTTGGCTGACTTTAGGTTTTATTACTGAAGCTGTGATTTTGCTTTGGCTGGGGTTTAGAACGAAAAGCAATGGTATTAGATATTTCGGCCTTGCATTAGCTGGGTTTGCTTTATTTAAACTTGTTCTTATGGATTTTCAGTTGAGTTTTTATTCCAGTGATTTATCTGCGGTATATTCTATGTTTAATCAAAGATTTATTTCTTATTTATGGGTAAGCGCGGGAATATTTGTTTGTGCTTATTTCTACAAAAAGTATAAGAATAATATTGCTCAAGAGGAAAAATATAATTCTACTTTTTTAATAATTTTTGCGTTAATTGTTTTACTTTTAGGGTTTACTTTTGAAATAGACGCTTATTTTGCGTGCATTAGTTCTAACGCGCATAAAATGCAGGCAAATCAATATTCAGGAAAAATTGTAGATTCCGCTGTATTGGAAAATATAAAGCAATTTTCAATTTCAGCAGTATGGCTTGTATATTCTCTTGTATTAATAATTTTCGGCATAGTAAAAAAATTCAGAGCATTGAGAATACTGGCATTGGTTATTGTTGTAGTAACTATTTTGAAAGTATTTTTAATTGATATTTCAGAATTAAATAAAATTTGGCGGATTCTCTCATTTATGGGGCTTGGTTGTGTGTTAATGCTGACTTCATTTATGTATCAAAAATACAAAGACAAAATTTCAGGTTTAGGAGCTGGAAAGTAGAACGAACAGAATCATAACGAATCGCTGCAGACAATCGTAAACGAACGCAGCGCGTTTCCTCTGGAAAAATAAAAATGAATATAATTGAATTATCTACTTTATCCATTGCGATTCTATCCTTTATTTTGTCATGTTATATACTGTTTAAAGATAAAAAAAATAGAATGTATGATTTATTGTATAAATGTTATGAAAGAATTCATGTTCCATGGGATCAAAAATAACCTCTAACTATTTCCGAATGTATAGAAAAGGAAGAAATTTTTGATTCTGAAGAGACGGAAAAATGCAAGACAGAGAGCGATTATGTTGGTTCGATTGTAAATAGAGAGCTTGACTTCGTCTGCTATCTCGTATTGCACAAACATATTAATTTGAATTTTTTTTCGATGTGTTTGGTAGATATATAGCAGGAAGATTAATGCAACTAGAAATACCTAGTTTGAAATATAAAGTCATTAACAGAAAATATCTTTGCGAAGTTATAGAATTATGCAAAAAGAAAAAATTATTACCATTAAAAGACAATAAAAAAAATCAAAGAAACCTATAACGGAGAAATAAATGGTTAATCCGCTAAATTTTTTTCGTAACTTGCTCTAATAGATATCCTGAAGAATAGATTCCCGCTAAAAGATTGCGGGAATGACAAAAAAAGGGGGGATGACAAACGGCAGGATAGACAATTCTGCATTGCATCTTGAAACGTTCTTCATTCGCCAAACCTCAACGCAGCGAGCTGCGCCTGCGGTTTGGTTTAAGTCAGATCGTTCCAATCTAGGGCACAGGGAAACGCCTAAATTTTACAAACCTATTACGTTTGAGTATAATTCAGCGATTCCGCAAAAAGATTTTTTCAGCTAAGAAGAAGAGAGGGGTAAATCTTAACATTTGACAAAACAAAATGCGGCAGCTTTCGAAAGTAAAAAAAATTGACAAAAGGGGAATAACGCAGAGCAGATTTATGAAATTAATTTTAGGGTTAATAATTTTTTTTGGATCAATGGAAGGCATTGCAAATGTTGATTATTTAACAAAAACATCTTGTTTTTGCCTTGCTCCTGTGATCAGTATTGAGCAGCAACTTTTAAAGGGTACATTAAAAAAAATGGTAAGCGGAGAAACTGACTTTGTACCTAAGAATGAAATAGAGAGAAGAATCAGTGATCTTTTAAACATTATAATTGATGAACATAACAGCAATATTTCTGTTGAAGATAAAACAAATCGATTAGTAAAATCAAGATTTGTAATAATGGAAGCAAGGGATAAATTTATCCAGGAAGGGGGTAAATTGTGGTCAAGGGTTTTAATGGCCTATGAAGACGGACATACCCAAGATTATATTTTTAAGCAGGAATATGCTTATGCTATGGATGAAATAGGATATTATATTTTAAAAATTTTGGGTGTCGCTGCTTCATATACAAGGCGTTACAGTGACAACCTGTTTTTGATAAAACCTATAGGACAGTTTAATTTGGGAAAAATTCGGGATGTACAATACCAAAATCCAGAGTTTATGCAGGAGTTAAGCCTTCTTAGCGGACGTGCTGCTGCAAGGGCATTTGTAGTGGGGCTTGCTGATAGAAAAGCAGAAAATATGCGTGTAATTTTAAATGAACAAGGAATGCCTAAAGAAGTAATCAACGCTGACCTTGCGTCTATTTTTGTTCATAAGGATATTAAATACGCATTAATGGAAACATTTGGAATTTTGATTAATATGATAACTGCTGCAACGAATGCTGATGTGTCTAATGAAGAAATAGCTCAGATCATAAATATGTTTTTAGAAGGCTTTGAAGAGCAAATGAAAGAATTTCAAAATGACTGCGAAAGTATAATAGCAGATTTTGAAAAGATTAATCCGGATATGTATGAAAAGTTTGATCGGATGTGGGGAATTATGAATAATGTAAGAAGTAGAGCAAAAGCTATTTCAGCGCGGATTGATCCGCAGATTTTGAAATTTGAGCAGATTAGATATATGCTCTTAAGTACTTTTCTAAACAAAATTTCTTCAACATCTTTAGTTTATAAACGAGCTGATTTTATGAATCAGATTTTTAAAGAAAAAGGAGTTCTTTTTTTTAGGATGCAGAGTTTATTTTTATTGCTTAATGAAAATAACGATACAGTTTTAAAAGAGAATAGTTCTATTTTTGAAGAAATTTTTGAAACGTTTGATAGCATGGCTGTTAGTTTATCAAAAAAAGAACATTATCTCTTAGCAATTATGTGTGACAATTTATGTATTAAAACTGGGAAAAAATTAATTAGTATTAATCAGGTTGATTCGCAGATGTGGCAAACTAGAATAAGCACAGCAGAGATAAGATTGCAAGAGGCTATTAACAAAGCAACTATTTTTAGTATAAACTTTAAAAAATATGAACCACAGGATTTTTTAGAAAGAATGTTTTCCCAGTCTGCGTGACTTGTCTTATAATGACAATAATAAAAATAACAAAAGTGAAATAAAAAGTGAAATAAAAAGAAAGAAAAATTTCTTGTAAAGTAAAAGGTTATTTGCTATACTCTATAACGTCAAACGCAATAGGTTTGTAGATGTAGTACAGAGCTATAAGTATAAAATCGCAAATTTGATGCATTTGAGTATGTATATTAAAAAAGGAGGTTGAAATGAAATGTCGAAAAAAAGAAGAAAATTTGTTGTTCCTGAAGATTTAGAACAAAAAGGTGATGGTAGGTTTGCGCAGGCATTCGCTGAATTTTGCAATGATGATGTTATGATGATCAAGGAGGGAGAGATCATCAATGGCAAAATAGTGAGTATTGCAAAGAAAGAGGTGTTAGTTGATATTGGCTACAAATCTGAGGGCATACTGCCAATTGATGAATTTGATAAGCATGAGCCAATTGAAGTAAATGCGAGTATTAGTGTATTCTTAGAAACAAAAGAAGATGAAAATGGTATGGTAATTGTTTCTAAACGTAAAGCTGACCGCATTTTAGGTTGGGAGAAAATTAGCGATAATTATAAAGAAGGAGATATTATTGAAGGCAGGATAATCAGAAAAGTTAAAGGCGGATTAATGGTAGACATTGGCCTTGAAGCTTTTTTGCCTGCATCACAGGTTTCATTAAGAGGTGCACATGGTATTGAACAATTTTTAAGCAAGAGTTATAAATTTGTAATTGTAAAAATAAATAAGCCACGTAAAAACATTGTTTTATCGAGGCGAGAGCTTTTGACCAAGGAGAGAGAGGAAAACAGGAGGCTGTTGCTTAATGAATTAACTAAAGGCCAATTAAAAAGTGGTGTTGTAAAAAATATTGCTGATTTTGGCGTATTTGTTGATTTAGGCGGGGCAGATGGGCTTTTGCATATTACAGATATGAGTTGGGGGAGAATCAGCCACCCTTCAGAAATAGTTGCTATAGGTGATTGTATTGAAGTAGTAATTTTAGGTATTGATAAAGAAAACAATAAGATTTCTCTTGGGCTTAAACAAAAAACTCCAAGTCCATGGGTAGAAGTTGGTGAAAAATATCCTGTTGGTGTTAAAATAAAAGGCAAAGTGGTAAATATTATGCCTTATGGTGCGTTCATTGAGTTGGAGAAAGGTGTTGAAGGATTAATTCATATTTCTGAATTTTCATGGACACGCAGGATTAACCATCCTTCTGAAATGGTAGCTATTGGTGATATTATTGAAGCAGTAGTTTTAAATTTAGATGTTGATAAGAAAAAAATTGCATTAGGTATTAAACAAACAGAAGCTGACCCATGGCAAGGAATGGCTGAAAGATATCCTGTAAATACACGGGTGAAAGGTAAAGTAAGAAACTTAACTGATTATGGCGCTTTTGTTGAACTTGAAGAAGGGATTGATGGTTTAATCCATATTTCTGATATGTCATGGACAAAGAAAATAAATAATGCTTCTGAGTTTGTTAAGAAAGGCCAGAAGGTTGAGGTTATTGTTTTAAGTATTGATGAGCTGAACCATAAAATTTCTTTGGGTATGAAACAGTTTATTTCTGACCCATGGCCTGAAATTATTGAGCGTTATCCATTAGGTGCAGAAGTAGAGGGAAAGATAGTAAAAATTACAAATTTTGGGGTTTTTATTGAGATTGAGCAAGAATTAGAAGGGCTGATCCATGTTACAGAGCTGAATTTAAAACCTACAATTAAAATTGAAGATACTTTTAAACTAGGTGATTTGGTGAAAGCTAAAATTATTAAAATGGATAATGACCAGAGAAAAATTGGTTTGAGTATGAAGTAATCAACGGAAAAAAGATAGATTAAAAATCCCATATAGGTTTAAACATTAAATCTATACGGGATTTTTTTTTATATATTCAAACGTAATCGGTTTGCAAAATTTAAGAGTGTAGATTGGAACGTTCTGATTGAGCCAAACCGCAGGCGCAACTTGCTGCGTTGAGGTTTGGTGATAGAAAAATATTTCAAAATGTGGTGCAGGGGAACGTCATAAAATTGCAAATCTATGAGTATAGTCCCTAAGCTTTTGTTACTTTGCCTGAGCGGATACATCTAGTGCATACATAGGTTTTCTTTTTTACTCCGCTGAGAATTATTTTAATTTTTTGTAGGTTAGGTAAAAACCTACGAATAGATATCTCTGTAATTTTTTTCCCTACGCCGCCTTTTTTCTTAGCCAATCCTCTACGTGAATATGCCCTGCCTGCTGTTGGCCCTTTACCGCAAATTTTACAAAATTTAGACATTTTTACCTCCAGTTTAATATTTAATTTTATAATATTTAAAATATATTCTATTACAATTAAGAAGTTTTTATTATAGCATAGTAAAATGATTGTGTCAATATCTTGCTAAAAGTTGTCAAGAATTTTTTCTCAGTTTGCAATATTTTCTATATTATGATAAACTTTAATATGATTACAGAAGTACATATTTCATATCTAAAAGGAAATTGGCTTAATCAGAACGTTTCAATCGACAGCACAGGGAAACGCTTAAATTTTACAAACCAATTACGTTTAAGTATAGATAATTTGGAATTTAAAAATTTATTAAAAAAAGAGAGGTGTCTATGAATACAAAAGTGGTTAAAGATGGTTTTGAAGATGCGGGAGAAGATTTAATGGAAAATAGAAATATTTTTAGCTCTAGTATCCTACATTTAGGGTTAAGCGCTTTATCTGATTATATCCGCACTAGGGCGTATTATCTTTGGATAGAAGGTGGTATGCCTGAAGGGCAAGATGCGCGAATATTGAAAACAGCTAAACAGGAAGCTCAGAAATTACAAAAGGAGCTAATAAAATTAAGGATAGAACAGGTCCCTTTAGAACAGAAAAAAGTTTTAAAAAAAAGTTTTTTTAGCAGAATAACTACCTTAATGGGTAAGAAAGAAAGTTTATTGGAAAAAGCGGCTAATTCAGAAGCGCAATATATAGAGTTATTAAAAAGGGTGGATGATTTTGAGAAACAGCGGCATCTTTTGTCTTATTTAGATAAGAAAAATGAAATGTTGGAAAAAGAAATTTTTAATTCCGAAACAGAAAAAGAAAGTCTTTTGAAGAGGGTAACAATATTAGAGAAAGACCGTCAAAAATTATGTTTTGGCTTAAAAAAGTATAAAACAGCAGAATTGGGACAGCCTCAGGTAAATGATGGGCTTACAGGCCAGAGAGAACAAAAATTATTGCAGCAAATATCTGCGTTGAAAAAAATGAATAGCGCGTTATTAGAAAAACAAGTAAATTTAATACAGAAAGATACACAAACAGATGAACTTACTGTGACAAACACTGATTTAAAGCAAGATATGGCTGCGTTAAAGCAGGAGATTAAAAAATTAAAAAATAGAATAAAAAAAATAAGCATGGACAAAAAGAAAATAACAGAAGAAAAAACAAAACTAAAACAAGATTATAAAGATTTATCGCAAAAAGTACAGGTTTTTAAAGTACAAAATGAACGGTTAGCTTGTTTTGAAGAACAAAAGAATAATTTAGAGCGTGAATTAGCAGAGTTGAAAGATAGGCAGCAGAATTTATTAGAAAATATGGGCAGGTTGGAAAACAAAAATAAGAGTTTAAAAGAAGAACTCAATGCTGTAGGGAAAAAACAAGCACAAGAAAATCAGAATGCTTTGATCGTTGCGGCAGAAGCGGAAAAAATATTAAAAATAAAATTGCTTAAAATGCAAAAAGAAAAAGAAGAATTATCCCTAAATTTAAATAAAGTACAGGAAGAACAAAATAATTTACAAAGTAAATTATTTGTTTTAACAGAAAAACAGAATAAACAAGTACAAAGCTATGTTATAGACAAAAAAAAATTAGCAGAAATAAAAGAATTTACTTTGGCAGCTATTGAAAGCCGTAGGTGGAAAGGAAGAGATTTTTTTAACGGCGCTTTTGAAGCTGTGGGATTGTTTTATCGGAATGTAGTTAATGAAAATCCGATAAAACAACAATGACGGATAAATTCGTCTAATTTATAAAATGGGGGGGGGAAATAATGAGTAAGGCGATAGTGGTTTTTTATTCGTATTCTGGTAATACAAAGGCTGTGGCAGAAATTTTAAAATCAGAGCTTAAAAATAAATTTGAAACGGATTTTTTAGAGCTTAAGTGCTTAGATGAATCAGACGCGTTTTTAACTCAAGCCAGTCGTGCTTTATTTAAAAAGCCGGCTTTGTTAAAGCACGGTTTAAAATATGATTTATCAGAATATGATTTAATTGCTGTTGGTACGCCGGTGTGGGCATTCGCTCCCGCTCCTTGTGCGCGGATTTATTTACAAAAATGCACAAATATTAAAAATAAACAGATTTTATTATTTGCTACTTATGGCAGCGGACTGGGCACACAGCATTGTTTGAAACAAATGTCTGAAATTTTAAAAAATAAGCAAGTTGCTGAGATAAAATCATTTTTAGTACAGCAGTGTAAAATTGATGACCTTGAATTTGTTAAGTCTGCAATTAAGAAAGCGTTGCAATAGAATGTGAATTTTTCGTTATAAATTTCCCGCCACTCCCGCGGTGGATGGGGGGAAGGGATTTAATCGTAAATGATTACTAAATTGTAGTAGATTCCCGTCACAAGATTGTGGGAATGACATCGCAGAGCATATTATTGTCAACCCTGCCCAATTTATTATCATTATCTTTTTTTGTCATTCCCGCAATCTTTTAGCGGGAATCTAATTTATAATTTTGTGACTGGTGTTTTAATGACCTTTTGTAACGTGAAGATAATTGTCCTATAAAGCTGTTTGGGAGATGTTTTTTTAAATGTTAAAACATAAAAGAGTTAAAACAATTTTTATTATAAGCCTAATCTTATTTATTCAAAGCTTTGCCTTAACAAATATTAGTTTAGGGCAGGAATCTGAATTTATGTTAGCCCCGAGAATAATTATTCCTGATGCAGGGGTAAAGGAAATATTTTATGGAAAAAAGAATTGGAAATTAGCCTGGAAAAATGATCCATTTAAGGCGGTAGTAGAAGCGAATGAATACCTATATTTTGTTACCGGGCGTTTGCCGAAACAACGCGAAATGGCTGCTTTGTTCGGAGTTAGAAGACAGGCTGTAAGTGAAGGCAAGTATTATGATGAATGTGATTATAATGGCGAGCATTATCAATATGGAGCGCTGTCATATTTGATAGAGCATACAGAAAATAATAAGTTAAAGTTGTTAGCCTTATGGGAAACGAAAATACATAGATTTAAGGCTGTTGCAGGAGCAATGGAATATTTATATTTTGCTAAAAAACGTTTTCCAAAACGGCACGAACTAATTGATTTGTTAGGGGTTACAAAAAATACGTTTGAGAAAGGCAGGTATTGTCATGAATATAATTATAATGGCGAGTATTATCAATATGGAGTGTTGTCATATTTGATTGAGCATACAGAAAATGAAAAATTAAAATTATTAGCATTATGGGAAACAAAAACATATAGGCATAGATTTATGGCTGTAGCAGGAGCGATTGAATATATTTATTCTGGAAAGAGTTATTTTTCAAAACAAGATGAGACAGCTGATTTTTTTGGAGTCACACGAGAGACCATTGTTAACGGCAGGTATTATCGTGAGTGTGATTATAATGCTTTGCATTATAAACATGGAGTTCTGTCGTATTTGATCGATCATACAGAAGATGAAAAGTTAAAGTTGTTAGCTTTATGGGAAACAAAAATAGATAGATTTATGGCTATAGTAGGATATCTTGAGTATTATTTTAAATGCAACGAAAAAGCTTTAAGTATTCCAAATAAAAAAGAAATAGTTACTTTCTTTTTTAAGAATAAAGAAGGGACGATTAGTTCTTTTCGTAAGTTAACAGAATATGGCGGTAAAATTTATGAATATGGAGTAATGGATTATGTTTTGCAAAATAGTTCCAACAAGCGGTTAAGAGATGCTGCTGAGGTGTGGAAACAGCGTTATAAAGGAGTAAGGATTTTGTTTACGCAATTAGATTGGGATGAAGAGTCTTTTTATGAGCCGATAACATACAGCGATAGAAATGGTAAAAAGCGTACAAATGGTCAGACAAGAAAAGTAAGAGTTGTAGGTAATAATGGTGATGGCCTTGAAGCTGCATTGATTAAAAAAGAAGAGAAACAAAAAGTTGCATTAGAAAAAAAATGGAAAAAACAACGTTTAGATATTTTTAACAATGTGTTGTCCGATTTAGCAGGAGATACTTTGTTAAAAGTAGAAAAGATATTAAAATTTTATGAAAGGGGCCAATCTGATTTAACTCCTGAATTTATTGCAGAAAATACAGGTTTGTCTGAACCTGAAATTTTAGAAGTTTTTCAATTTTTAAAAGAGCAGGTTGGAAAACATATGCAGGAAGTTAAAACTCAGGATATGGGTAATGGGATAGATATGTATATGGAGGAACATAATTTTTATCTGGAGCAGGCAGTGTAGTGGGGTGGTAAATATTGGCAATTCACAATATCAATTGACAATTAAAAAAAGAATTGACTTTGATGTAAAAATTGAGAATGATGAATTGAGAATTTTTTAATTTAATATATAAGGAATTGTTTCCGTAGGGGTGGGGTTTTCCCGCCCTGATATTGATAAAAACAATGGAGGGTAGAAAAAATGGATAAAATTTTAATTTCTGTGATTGGGGGGCATAAGGCTGATCAAAGGACAGCTGAACTTGCGTTGGAGGCAGGAAAAATAATTGCCGGTTTTGGCGCGATTTTAATTTGCGGAGGCTTAACAGGCGTAATGGAGTACGCGGCAAAAGGCGCAAAAGAGGCAGGCGGCCAAACAGTTGGGATTTTGCCGGGAAAAAGTAAAAATGACGCGAAT
>QNCH01000011.1 GCA_003645745.1 Candidatus Omnitrophota bacterium | reverse complement strand
TATTATAGAAAAGCTGTTCAGGAAGAGCGACAATTGCCTCAAGCCAGTCGTTTTCAATAATCCAGCGCCTTATTTCAGACTCTCCGCTTCCTGCATCACCGGTAAAAAGCGGCGAGCCGTTAAAAACTATTCCAACACGTGATCCGCCGTCTTGAGGCCTGTTCATTTTTGAGATCATGTGCTGCAAAAATAGCAATGCTCCATCATTAATACGAGGAAGCCCTGCCCCAAAACGGCCGTCATAACCTAATGAATCCCGTTCTTTTTCAATAAAACGCTGTTGCTGTTTCCACTCAACTCCAAAAGGAGGATTTGCTAAAATATAATCAAACCGTTCTTTTTCAAAACCGTCTTTTGTGAAAGTGCATCCCAATTTAATATTTTCCGCGTTCGCGCCATTGATCAGCATGTCTGATTTACATACCGCGTAAGCGCCGTCATTCCAATCTTGCCCATACAAATGCGGATCAGCTTCGCTGTTAAGACGCTTTATATGTTTTTGCGCTGTTGAAAGCATACCTCCTGTTCCGCAAGCCGGATCATATATCTTTTTAACCACGTGGCTTTTTGCTAAATCCTCTTCCGATGAAAGAAGCAGATTGACCATAAGCTCAATAACTTCACGCGGGGTAAAATGTTCACCAGCCTCTTCATTTGATTGCTCAGCGCCAATGCGGATCAATTCTTCGAATACATATCCCATGCCCATGTTGTCCACATTCTCAAGAGAAAGGTTGACTTTATCACTGGTAAACGCCTGAACAACTTGAAACAAAAGATTCTTTTCAGCCATCTTTGATATTTCCTGACCAAATTCAAAGCGTTCCATAATATCGCGGATATTTTTAGAGAACGCGTTAATATAACTATTTAGGTTTTGAGCAATATGATTAGGATCATCCAAAAGCCGTTCGAAATTTAGTTTAGAAAGATTATAAAAGTCAAATCCTGTAATTCTATTAAGCTCAGGCCTGATAATATTCTCTGATTTTCCTTTGAGTTCGTTATATCGAATTAAAACTTTTTCTTTTGTGGGACTGAGTACACAGTCAAACCGTCTTAATACAGTCAAGGGTAAAATTACTTTTCTGTATTCATTGCGTTTATATGGACCTCGCAATGAATTGCAAAGGCTCCAGATAAATTTAACCATTTCTTGATGTTTTTCAGGGGACATTTATTACCTCCTATGACGGCTTTATTAAAACAGAATGCCTTGATCAGCAAAACTAAAATATGTGTCATTCCCGACGATAATATGGTCTATCAACTGAACATTCATTAATTTGCCAGCATCGTGTAGTTCTTTCGTAAAATTTTTATCTTGTGAGCTTGGTGTGATACTGCCGCTGGGATGATTATGCGCGCAAATAATTGATGCCGCGAATTTTTGTAAAGCTGAATGGATGATCTCACGTACAATCGGAATAGCATGATTTACTGTGCCTATTGCCGCGTCTTCAATATCAATTATCCTATTGTTGCTATTAAGATGTACCACCTTAAACACTTCAGTCTTTAAATCCCGAAGCTGCGGCATAAGGATATCAAAAATATCTTTTGCTGATTTTATTTTTTGCTTTCCCTTTTTGACTTTATCCTCTCGAAACCGTTTGCCTATTTCGAGAGCTGCTTGAATATGAGCGACTTTCGCGTTTCCTAATCCTTTAAATTCTTTCCAATCACGCGCATCTATATGGGACATCTCTTGAAATGTTTTAAATTTCTTAATTACTTTTCGCGCCAGATCAACAGCACTAACTCCTCGTGTACCTGTACGAAAAAGAATAGCCAAAAGCTCAGAATCACTAAGAGTATTTGCGCCTTTTTTCAAAAGCTTCTCTCTTGGGCGATCATCTGTTGGCCAATTTTTTATGGCTTTTTCATAAACTTTGGCTTGCTTTAAACTATTCGCCATATACATATCTCCTTAACATCTATACTCAAACATAATAGGTTTGTAAAATTTAGGCGTTTCCCTGTGCCCTAGATTGGAACGCTCTGGCCTAAAGTTTGGCAATTGAAAAACGTTTCAAAATGCGGTGCAGGGGGATGTCATAAAATTGCAAACCTATTACGTCTGAGTGTATTAATTATATTCCTCTAATATACATTACACAACCCGGACTTGTAAATTGATACTCAAACGTAATAGGTGTCGCCTGAGAAAAAACGCGAAGAAGACATAAGGGAGAGATTATTTCACAGCTTCTCACTGATCACAATTAAAAAAAATTGACTTTAAGGCAAGCACTGTGAATGGTTAATCGTGAATTGATCAAGGAATAACGGATAAAAATAATTTGGGATACGAAGAACGGGGGAAGTAGGGACATATATAGCCTCATATGGAGAGATAAGGAACTATATATACTTCGTATCCCAAATTTTAACTAAAAACAATTTATATGCCACATTATACACGATTCATTAAACATATCATCTTGTATTTATAATAGTTTTTAAAGCTATTACGGAAGCATAATAATATTACCATATCTAAAAAAAAAATGCAAGTACGATTTTAGTTTTTTTGTAATCGGTGAATGAAGCGGGGACATCATAAATTTATCATTTTAACATAATTCAATTTTTTAAAGTAGATGCCCGCAATCTTTTAGCGGGAATCCATAACTGAAACCCAGCTTCATTCAGAAAGTGTGAAATAATCACTGTTTTTCGCTCGTTTCTCTTTATGTCACGCCTGAAAAAAAACGCAAAAGAAGAATAATGGGGTATTATTTCACAGCTTCTCACCGATTACAAATTCCTTAGCTTTGGTCTTAACAAGGGAAGTATTATATACTCAAACGCAATTGGTTTGTAAAATTTAGGCGTTCTCCTGTGCTGTAGATTGGAACGTTCTGAGCTAAGTCAAACCGCAGGCGCTTGAGGATTTGCGAATGAAGAACGTTTTAAGATGCAGTGAGAGGGAAATGTCATAAAATTACAAACTAATTACGTTTGAGTATAATTTGGCGAATGAAGAACGTTTCAAGATGCAGCGTGAGGTGGACGTCATAAAATTACAAACCTATTACATTTGAGTATATATTTTGATTTTTTCCCAGATCGCAATAATCTTTTCTCTAATCGGCATATCTACATATTCAACCATAGGTATACATTTTACTATAGACTCACTCACCTGTCTTGAAAATGGAATACGCCCGATAATTTCAACACCTTTAATTTTACAAACTTCTTCAATTTCCGCACAATTTTCTAAATTTATGTCAAATTTATTAATTACAACTTTACTTACCACTTTAAAATGCGCTGCTACATCCAGAACTCTTTGCATATCATGAATGCCAGAAATAGTGGGTTCAACAACCACTACAGCTAAATCAACCCCGGCAATAGAAGCAATTAAAGCACAGCCAATACCTGGAGTCCCATCAATAATTACATAATCCAATTTTTTTTGTAAAGCAATTTTTTTAGCAGCCTGCCTTACCTTGCTCACCAATTTACCTGAGTTGCCTTCCGCAATATCTAATTTAGCATGCGCAAACGGCCCATATTTTGAGTTTGAAATATAACTTTGTCCGCAAATTCTATCAGATTCACTAATTGCATTTACGGGGCAAATTCTTTTGCATAATCCACAACCTTCACAGAAAATAGGATCAATAATAAAATCAGCACTTATCGCTTTAAACCGGCAAAACTGGATACATTTTCCGCACTTGATACAAATATCACGATTAATTTCAAATGCTTTGCCGCCCACAAAATTATCCGTTTGCACAATTACAGGTTTTAAAATTAAATGTAAATCAGCCGCGTCAACATCACAGTCCGCAAGCACTTTACTCTCGGCTAATACAGCGAGTGACGCAGTAAATACTGTTTTACCTGTACCGCCCTTACCGCTAATTACAACAATTTGTTTCATTTTTTTTTATATACCCAAACCCATTACGTTTGGCTATAATCCTTATAATCTGATTATTTAAAGATCTAAATTTATCTTTATATTCAGGTAAAATATCCACGATTGTTATGCCTTGAGAATAAGCCCGCGCAATTTTTTCTTCAAACGGGATCTGCATTAACACAACAATATCTTCTCTTACGCAGTAGTCTAAAACAGCGCTATCTCCGATATCAGAACGATTAATTACCACACCAAAAGAAATTTTTAACTTTCTTAAAACTTCAACTGCCAGAATCAAATCATTTAATCCAAAAGGTGTTGGTTCCGTTACTAAAATACAAAAATCACTTTCTTTTACCGCGCTAATCATTGAACAGGAAGCACCTGGAGGCGCGTCAATAATTACAGTTTTTGTTCTACTTATACATTTAAGCACTTGCTCAATCAATGGAGGAGCCATTGCCTCACCAACATTAAGCCTGCCTCCTACAAAATCTATAGATTCTAAACCACCGTTTACAACAACTCCAATTTCCTTTTTAACTTCTTTAATCGCTTTTTGCGGACAAAGCAAACTGCACGCCCCGCAACTATGACATAAAGCAGCAAAAACCAAAACATTTCCCTTGGTTTTGCTTGTTGGTTTTAACACAGCAATCGCATTATAAGCACAAACCTCCTGGCAAATTCCACAAAAATCGCATTTTTCTTTTTCAACTTCAGGAACAAGCAAGTAAGCTTTATCTTCATGCCTAATTTTTGGTTTTAAAAACAAATGCACATTGGGCTCTTCAACATCACAATCTAAAACCTCTACATTAGCTAATGATAACGCCAGATTAACCGCTAATGTTGTCTTGCCTGTTCCGCCTTTTCCACTAGCAATAGAAATAACTATATTTGAATGATTATTCATTTTTGTATATGTTTTTTATAAATCAATAAGTAATACTATACTCAAACGCAATTAGTTTGTAATTTTATGACATTTCCCTCTCACTGCATCTTAAAACGTTCTTCTATCGCAAATCCTTAGGCGCAGCAAGCTGCGCCTGCGGTTTGACTCAATCAGAACGTTCCAATCTAGGGCACAGGGAAACGCCTAAATTTTACAAACCAATTGCGTTTGAGTATATAACAGATTTAAATAATACTAAAACAAAATCAGTTCATTGTCAAATATATAAACATAATATGTGTAATCGGTGAGAAGCTGTGAAATAATACCCCATTATTCTTCTTTCGCGTTTTTTCTCAGGCGACACATAAAGAGAAACGAGCGAAAAATGGTAATTATTTTACAGCTTCTCACCGATTACTAATATGTTCTTTTAATTTGTAAATTCCCTGCAAGCAGGCCTATCCCGCACTCTTTTTGCAAGAAATCCACAACTGGAACCCCGCTTTGCTTACCAATCCCTTAAGATAACTTTAAGATTTCTGGACAAAAAAAAGAAAATATGCTAATTTAAAATATATACTCAAACGTAATAGGTTTGAGTATATATAATCTATAAAAACTTTTACAAAATATTAAAATATGCTTACTTCTCTTAGTATCAAAAATTTCGGTTTAATTGATCAATTTGAGATCGAATTTTTCCACAGGCTAAATGTTATTACCGGAGAAACAGGCGCAGGAAAATCTATTCTCATAGACGCGTTGCGCTATGTACTTGGAGAAAAATTACATTCCAGCCAAATTCGTAATTCCGACACACAGTGCAGCGTAGAAGCAGTGTTTGAATTATCAAAAATGCAAATAAATGAATTCGCTGAGTTTGCTGAATATATCTCAGAAGAGCAGCCAACTTTAATTATTCTGCGCATTCATTTGCCTGATGGCAGGATTAAAAATAAAATTAATGGATTTAGGGTAACAACTTCTAAACTGAAACTCATTGGCAATCATCTAATTGATTTTCACGGGCCATACGAACACCAATTGCTTTTTTCAGAACAAGCGCATATTAAAATTCTTGACCGCTTATGTAAAATAAAAGAAACAAAAAATGATTATCAACAGCTTTATAATGCCTATTTAAATCTTCACAATGAACTGCATAAAATACACCAACTCTACCAACAGAGTCAAGAGCAATTAGATCTGCTTAAACACCAAATTTTTGAACTTGAACAAGTGCCGTTAGATACAAAAAAATATTCAGAAATCATTCAGGAACATACACAGCTAAACAACATAGAAAGACTAAATGAACACACAAGGCAATTAATTAATACACTCGACGATGAGCAAACAGGCTTAAACAAAACAATAATCAACGCATTCGGTGCCTTAAAAGCTTTGAATACCATTGACCAAAGTACAACCACATTTACAGAAATTTTGTCGCGAATACAGGATGATAGCTCAGAATTATTATCATCTTTGCATAATTACCTTGAATATATGTCTTGTGAACCAGAAAAAACATCTTAAAATGAAAGAAAGTATGACATCTACTCAGAAATACTTAGAAAATACGGGCCAAGACTTGAGCATGCAACAATCTTTTATAAAACCGCGAAAAAAAAATATACTCTTCTGAATAACTTAGAGCATACAGATAAAGAATTACAAAATAAAATTATTGCGGCAAAAACAGAATTAGAAAAAAAAGCAGACTTAATCACAAAAAAAAGAAAAGTAACTGCCAATATCTTAGAGCAAACAATAAAACAGGAATTAAAAGAATTAGGTATTATTCATATTGAATTTGAATGCAGAATAATAAAAACAGAACTCTATTCCAATGGACAAGACAAAATCGTGTTCTACATTAGCCCAAACGCAGGAGAAGACTTAAAGCCGCTTTCTCAAATAGTATCCTCAGGTGAAGCAGCACGGGTAATGCTGGCGCTTAAAAAAGCCCTTACAAAAGTAGACCCAATAGGAACACTTATTTTCGATGAAATTGATGCCCAAATCGGAGGCAGGCTCGGAACAATCACAGGGAAAAAACTTAAAGAGCTATCAAAACATAGACAATTAATCCTAATCACGCATTTACCGCAAATAGCATCTTTTGCTGACAAGCATTTCAAAGTTATTAAAGATGTAAAGAACCAACACACTAACACAAAAATTATTCTTCTGAGTCATGAGCAAAAAATAGAAGAACTGGCAAAAATGATGAGTGGAGAGGAAAAAAGTAACATTGCTTTAACACACGCTAAAGATATGCTTAAAAGTGCAAATCTGTAATTTCTATGCCTCGTTAATAAAATCTGTGAATAAAAATGTAATGACACGTCCTGCCTGTGCGTGCCGCACGCAGATAGGCGTGACCTGTCCGATACAAAATTTTATATACTCCAACGTTAATAGGTTTGCAAAATTTAGGCGCCCTGTGCCCTAGATTGGAATGATCTGACTGAGACAAACCGCAGGCGCAGCTTGCTGCGTTGAGGTTTGGCGATAGAAGAACGTTTCAAGATGCAGCGTGAGGGGGACGTCATAAAATTGCAAACTAATTACGTTTGGGTATAATTGGTGCCCCTGAGACGAATTGAACGTCCGACACACGGTTTAGGAAACCGTTGCTCTATCCTAACTGAGCTACAGGGGCATTAATCCAAAAATTTGAAATTAACAATTTAAAATGAATGAATAAATTTCTTAATGTTAATTAAAAATTAAATCATTTTAAATTCAAACTTCAAATTGCTAATTTTAAATTTATTCTTTTTATCCTTATTCCTTATATTATACTCCAACGTAATTGGTTTGTAAAATTTAGGCGTTTCCCTGTGCCCTATATTGAAACGTTCTGACCTACGCCAAACCGCAGGCACAGCTCGCTGCGTTGAGGTTTGGCGATTGAAGAACGTTCCAAAATGCGATGCAGGGGGACATCATAAAATTGCAAACCAATTACGTTTGAGTATAGATTCCCGCTAAAAGATTACGGGCATCTGTCCTGCTATGCAAGGAATGACAAAAATCTTCTTTTTGTCATCGCTTGCAATTAAAGAACTTAAAAAAAATCCTACTATATTAAATTATTTTCAAGAAGAGGAAGATTATCTGCGGTAATTCCTTTTTCAGTAAAACAACGTAAAATTAAATCAATATTATTACCACCAGCAATTTGTTTGTCAGCCTGCAAAAAAGCATTTAAAATATCCTTTTCTACAGGATCGCAAACTCCCGCAAGTAAATTAAAAGCTTCATATGCAAGTCTATCGGTAAAAGTGTTATCTTTTAACTTAGCTCTAATGCTCAACATAGCCTGTAAAACACTAGATTCACTTTTCTCAATATTAGCCCCTCCTGCTTCAAACAAAATATTATCAGCAAAATATTTCGTAAACACTTGAACAACAAAAAATTCTATATCTGGATGTGTATAACGTAACGTATTACTCACAACAGCGTTCACAATTATTGCTTGTTCTGTTTTTAATATATCTGTTTTATTTTGATGCCTAAAATCTTGTTCTGCAACAACGATTATTTCAGGAACCAAAATCGAAAGATCTAAAGTTCCCAGATAATTTCCAGCTAAACCTATCAAACTCCGAATTTTGCTCACTTCAGTAGAAATTTTTCTTTTACTTCCTATCGCTGCCACAGTTTTAGACACATTCTCAAGCAATATTTTCTGTGAAGCATCATCTATTTCAGAAAGAATGAGCAATTGATCTGTTTCCAAACAATCTATAAACATACGAGACTGAGCAGGAATCCCGCAACTAAGAAAATAATCAATCCGCTCTTTAGAAGAATAATAATCATCCCAAAAAACAGAATTCTTGATCCAAATTTCATTGCCGTGTTTAGTAATTTCACCCACAAGGTAAGCAGATAATTGCGCCATTGATATTTGGCTAATTATACCATTTGTAAAAGGATTTGGTTTTATAAAAATATTGTTCGCAGAATTATTATTATCTTTCAATTTTATCGCAAACACCTGGCCTATGTTCCGCAAAGCTATAGGCAAAGCAGCATCAACAGATTTATTTGAAAAACCATTTTTTTTTAAGGCATCATAAATTTGTTTACCTGTATAATTAAATTTATGGTTTAAACAAGCAATACTAATTTCAAAAGCCTTGTATCCGTCTTTTTTCAAAAAACTAACAATCTCAATTAAACTATAATTAGCTTCTTTTAAGCCTCGAATAACTTGTTTTAAATCATTAGAAATTTGCGCGTCAGGAACATAAGGCATTTGCGCGGATAATACTTTATAGGAAAGATTGCGATTAATTACACCATTACCACTAAATTGTAAACCATTGGCTATGCTTTTATCAAAACTACTTATATCGTCTGATTCTCCGCAAAAAGAACTTGCGCTGAAATTTCCCAAAAAAATAATTAAAAAGCAAAGAACTGTTTGCTTCCTTAGCATATTCTTACCTTTTTAATGAATCATACCTGCTGTCTTGAAAACCATCCCAAGCACCTAATCCGGTAAACCCGCGTTTACGGTCAAGATCATTTCTATATTCAACTGAACTATTACTATGCACATAAGATTGCACAGGCGCATTAAACTCTTTTGAACTACTTGTATCAGTCAAAAATAAATCTAAATCTCTTAAAACAGAATTATCAACATTTAAATTTTTCACAAAGCCTTGAGTTTCATCACGCAAAGCTTTAGGCACAGCATTATCAGCATCCTGTAAAGAAAATCCAGCTTCTATTAACGCACGATGAATTTGTTTACCAGTATAATTAAATTCAGACGATAAACAAACCATACCTATCTCACAAGCAGTCTTTTTGTTTTTTTTCAAAAAAACGATAATCTCTGGCAACAAATATTCTTTTTTAAGACCAGAAAGAACAGTTTTGATATTATCATAATTATCTGTCATTTGCAAGTCTTTATTACCACTTTTCTCTGAAAATGTTTTGATATAAGGCACCATAATCTCTTTGTCTTTTTGATTAATTTTTGTCTCAGACTTATTAAAGTGATTGTCCTCGAATTTTCTATTAAAACTTTGTGCATATGCAGAAAAATTAAGCAGTAGTATCAAATATAAAATTAAGTTTAGCTTCAGCTTTATATTAGACAATTTAAACCTCCTATAACTAGCCTAAAAATAAAATTCATATCTTACGTCCATGTTCCATCTTAATTTGAAAAAATCCTCTACGAATCTAAACGCAAAAATACAAACTCTATTCCATTATACTCTATTCCCACTCTAAGTATATAATTTATAAACATATATAATTTAAAGGTGATACATCCTGCATATTTTGGCTGACAATTTTCTCTATTTGTGTAGACAAATTTTTACCTGCTTCAAGAAATTTAATTCCAATTCTGTACTTACGTTGATAAGGAAATTGTTCTACCCAAACGACCTCACCCATTGTTCTTAGAGCACAAATATAACTAAGATGAAATAGGCATATTTGCACCTTATGAAATACCGGATAAAAATTAAAGGATACTATTGCAATCCCAGCACCGCTTATATTTTTACAAAATGAATTTTTTGTCAGTTGCGTCTTCGCGATAGATTTCTCTTTAATCTGTACAGAAGTTTCCAAACAAGTTCTCTCATATATACGCCGATCAATCAATTCCTTCACCCCCCCCTAAAAAAAACGAAAAACACATCTACACTCAAACGTAATAAATTTATAATTTTATGACATCCACCTCACACCGCATCTTAAAACGTTCTTCATTCGCAAATCCTTAGGCGCAACAAACTGCGCCTGCGGTTGAACGTTCCAATTTACAGCACAGGGAAACGCCTAAATTTTACAAACCAATTGCGTTTGAATATACCATAAAAAAAACCGAACTGCATAAATTACAATTCGGTTAAAGCACAGAAACAATTTTCTCTGCTAAAATATCCGGAGGCCCAATAGCATTTACATTTTTATTCCTTAAAACCACATTATTCATTACTTCATTACAAACAAAACTCTGCTTATTTGCATATACCCAATAATCAAATGAATTAAATGCTAAAAACGGCTGATTAATTACTTCGTTGTACTTACCCCAATTATCTGTAGTTGACTCTAAACAAAATCTTTTTATACCCTTTATATTCTGAGATAAAAAAGGAATAAAATTTTGCATTCCTAATGCTATTTGATGACACTCTTGTTCGGAAGAATAGCAAACACCAGGAGATAAAAAAAGACTAACATTCGTTAACAATAAAGCTTGAGCAATGACTAATACAAGCAATTTAAACCAAACATTATGTCTTATAATTTTTTGACAACACATAATTAAAAAACCTATTTTTTGTAGAATATAAACATTTTCTTCCCTTTTTAAAAGTATAGCACAAAAATCATCTTTTATCAACCCCAAAAAAAGACAAGTGTATCCCCCCCCTATTGCAATATGACAGTTCTACTCAAACGTAATAGGTTTGTAATTTTATGACATCCACCTCACGCCGCATCTTGAAACCTTCTGCTCTACAGTACAGGGAAACGCCTATATTTTGCAACGCCTACATAAAATAATTATTATAAATTTTTACAGATGCGGAGATGCATCCATTTTTGCTTTTAATTCAACGGCAATACGCTCTAATTTTACTAACTGCTGTGTTCCTGTAGTCATATCCTTAATGATTATAGAATTAGCTGCAAGCTCATCTTCTCCTAAAATTAACACATAACTACATTGCAGTTTATTTGCTTTACGCATTTGCGCTTTAAGAGATTTTTGTTCATAACCTATACACACAAACATTTGCTTTTCGCGTAAACTTGCCGCTATTTTAAATATTTCATCAAAAGATTTTTGTCCTAAACCAATAGCAAAAACTGTTGTTTGCCCTACAATAGGAAATAAAATATTCTCCTTTGCCGCAGCAATAATTAATCGTTCCATGCCAAAAGCAAAACCAATAGCGCCTGCGGGCTGACCGCCTAAATCAGAAATCAAATTATTATACCTGCCTCCAGCGCAAATTGTGCTTTGCGCGCCCAATCCGCTGTGACAAATTTCAAACACCGTTTGTGTGTAATAATCAAGGCCGCGCACAAGAAAAGGATCAACATTATAATTCACATCAATTAAGCTTAGCGCATTTTTTACGGTTAAGAAATGCGCTTTACATTGTTCACAAAGATGATCAATTATTTTTGGCGCTGAATTAATTATTTTACGGCAATTTTTATTTTTACAATCAAAAACTCTCAAGATACTATGTTCTAAACGACTCTGGCAATGTTGGCACAAAGCATCTTTTTTATCCGCAAGATATAATGATAATATTTTAGAAAACACTATTTTATCCTGCGTACAGCCAACAGAATTAATCGAAATAGTAAAATTTTTAAAATTATTCTGTTTTAAAAATAAATACGCTAAACTAATAATCTCAGCATCAAGATAAGGATTGTCAGTTCCTAACGCCTCTATCCCAAACTGATAAAACTGCCTATTCCTGCCTAACTGTGGTTTTTCTCCCCTGAACATTGGGCCGCGATAAAATAGTTTGCATAATCCCTGCTGCCCCAAATTATGCTCCAGATATGCTCTGACTATTGAAGCAGTTGCTTCAGGCCTTAACGCAATTTTACGTTGCCCCTTATCCGTAAATGTATACATCTCTTTAGACACAATGTCTGTCTCGCTGCCAATACTGCGAATAAATAAACTACTTTCCTCTATTATAGGAATTCTAATTTCATGGTATCCATACAAAGAAAATAACTTAGCCGCGTAATTTTCTAAATAATTCCAAATTTCTATTTCTACAGGTAAAATATCATTAACACCTTTTAATGCTTTTATTTGCATAATACCTCTTCTAAAAATGAACAATTTTTATATATACTCAAACGTAATAAATTTATAAAACTTAGATGTTTCCCCTGTACTGTATACTCAAACGATCTGACCTAAGCCAAACCGCAGGCGCAACTCGCTGCGTTGAGGTTTGGCCAATGATGAACATTTCAAAATGCGGTGCATTGGGGTGTCATAAAATTGCAAACCTATTACGTTTGAGTATATAAGAACCTAAAAATAATTTTTCTGTGGCTAAAATTATTTTACTAAATTGCTCAGATATAATCCAGGTTTAAAACTTACTATTTTTTTTGCAGGAACAAGTACTGGTTGTCCAGTTTTTGGGTTACGGCCTATTCTTTGTTGCCTTAGCTTAATTTTTAAAATACCAAAGTTACGTAATTCTATAGTCTGCCCATTAGATAAACCATCAACTATCACATTAAGAGTTTCTTGCACAATTGCCTTAACATCATGTTGTCTCATACCTGTAACATTTGCAACTTTTAAGACAATATCCTTCTTTGTCATTGAATTAAAACCTCCTTTTCATCACTCCTTCCCCCCTCCCATCTAATTATATTTGGCGTGATCATAAATTAGATTCCCGCTAAAAAATTGCTGGAATGACATTGCTGGGTATTCTATACTCAGACGTAATAGATTTGTAAAATTTAGGCGTTTCCATGTACTGTAGATTGGAACGATCTGACCTAAGCCAAACCGCAGGCGCAGCTTGCTGTGTTGAGGTTTGGCAATAGAAAAACGTTTCAAAATGCGGTGCAGGAGCAGGAGGACATCATAAAATTGCAAATTTATTACGTTTGAGTATAGGTGCTAAAATTCCTAACACTGAGTATGTCTTTAAGAGGAAAAAACCTTTATAAAATAATATATTAACGAAATAGCTGCAATAATAAAAAACAACGTTAAAAATGAATTTGTAAAAAAATTTTTGCAAAACTCACTAAAAGCATTGACCTTACCTAACTCTATTTTTTTATTGTCCAAAGTACCTAATATTTTATTAAATGTAATATACGAATTATGCCAATCATTCTCTACTTTCTCCAATTGTAGAGGTGATAAATTAACCATATTTTTTAAACTCATAATCTGAGAAATAACATCAAATGTCCTGTCTTCTGCTGTAGGTTTTATGCCTAAAGAATCCATTAAACTCTGATATTTTCTGGCAATATTACTTTTTAATTCTAAAAAATTTTGTTCTTCTTTTTCCTGAAAAGATTTCTTATTTATCGCGTCTTTAAACAAGGTATAAAACGATTCCCACAAGCTGACAAATTCTTTTAAACGCATTATTTTATCTTCTAAGGCTTTATCAATCATTTATATATCCCCTTTAAATTATTCTATTTTTCTTACCTCAAAATTTTATTAACAAAGCAAACATTTAAATGTTATACTCAAACGTAATAGGTTTGCAATTTTATGACATCCCCCTCACGCCGCATCTTGGAACGTTTTTCTATCGCCAAACCTTAGGCACAGCAAGCTACGCCTGCGGTTTGTCTTAAGTCAAAACATTCCAATCTACAGTACAGAGAAACGCCTAAATTTTGCAAACCTATTACGTTTGAGCATACCATAAAAATTTATTTTATGTCAAGATATAATTTGGCTCAGTTCTGGACAATAATCAAATCCTGTTTGTTTAGTAATAATTCTGTTAGAATAAAGCTTTTTAAAACTTTCTGCCATTGTATGCATCTTATACCTTGCCCCTGTCTGAATTGCTGAAGGAATTTGAATAGTTTGTCCTTCACGAATATGATTACGGATTGCATCAGTCATCACCATTACCTCTGTAGCTAATATCCTTGTTTCTCTGTCACGCTTGGGAACCAGTAATTGCGTAACAATTCCCTGTAAACTATTTGCAAGCTGCACACACGCCTGCCTGCGCTGCTGCGGGGGAAAAATACTTACCAGCCTGTCAATAGCCTGCACTGTATCAGGAGCATGTAATGAAGTTAAAACAAGATGTCCTGTTTCTGCCGCAGTAATTACAGTACGGACAGTCTCCGCGTCCAAAAGCTCGCCAACTACAATTACATCAGGATCCTGCCTTAGAGATTTTTTTAAAGCGATTGAAAAAGAATGTGTATCTGTGCCAATTTCTCTTTGTTTAATTATAGAATTCTTATTTTTATGGATGTATTCAATTGGGTCTTCAAGACAAATAATCACTGCTTCTTTATTTTGATTAATTATATCCACCATTGTTGCTAAAGTAGTCGTTTTACCACTCCCAGTAGGACCAGCAATCACCACAATACCTTTTTTCAGCAAAGATAAATCCCTGACGATACTTGGCAGCCCCAACTCTTCTATTGTCTTTAAATCAGGCATAATTACCCGAAAAGTTCCTTCTACGTTA
The DNA here is from genome assembly GCA_003645745.1 of Candidatus Omnitrophota bacterium. Taxonomy (GTDB): domain Bacteria; phylum Omnitrophota; class Gorgyraeia; order B26-G9; family B26-G9; genus B26-G9. The sequence continues at coordinate 802 of QNCH01000011.1, read as the reverse complement.
CCTCTCTGGATATGGATATTTACCCTGAATCTTAAATCAGAGGTTGGAGAAAAAGCAAAATCTAATTCCTTAAACTTCTCAAAATACACAATCTGCTCATCTGTAAGAATACTGTAAATCATGTCCTTTAATTCTAAAGCATCCAGAACATCCATATCCATAGGAATAAGCCTGCCATGCAAACGCATCGTCGGAGGACGGTCAAAAGTAAGATGCAAATCAGATGCCTTCTTCTGCGCGGTAATCTGCAGGAGCTTTAAAACATCCATTAACTCTATTCTCCGAAAAATAGCTTCTTTATTATGACTCTGAATTTCGTCAATTGACATACCAATGCCATATTTACTATCATCTAATTGCTCTATTCTGACTACTCTGCATACTAACTCAACTTCTTCTTCTATCTTTGGTAAACGAAAATTAAGTTTTATTTTTGTATCCAGGGACAACGCATTGTCTAGTTCCATTTGAAGGCCAGTAGTACTTATATTTTTAGCTATCGTTTCTTTTTTCTCACCTAGCCTTCCATCAGAAAATATAATTTGATATTTCACCGTTATCCGTGATTTCACTCTTGCTTCAGAACGCATTTTTGAAAACATATCAATCATACTACCCATAATTTTATCTCCTATTTATATACTCAAACGTAATTGGTTTGCAATTTTATGATGTCCCCATCACGCCGCATCTTGAAACGTTCTTCTATCGCCAAACATCAACGCAACAAGCTGCGCCTGGGTTTGTCTTAAGTCAGAACGTTCCAATCTACAGCACAGGGAAACGTCTAAATTTTACAAAC
>QNCH01000010.1 GCA_003645745.1 Candidatus Omnitrophota bacterium | reverse complement strand
ATATAGTAATTTTAAGGCAGCTTTATCATTAGGAAATGAACCTCGGGTTTTAATTACTTTTCGTAAACTATGATTTAGAGATTCAATGGCATTTGTTGTATAAATGGCTTTCCTGATATAATCTGGCTAATGTATTTTGTTTTATTTTGTTTCATCTCACCGTTCTTTCATAAAATGCGCACATAAGTTATCTTGATAATTTATAATATATGGATGGCAGCTAAGCTTATTAAACGCGTTTTTTATTCCGGTTGTATTGTCTATATTCTTAGCAGGCGTACAAAAGGAATCCGCGTTTAAAATTATTGGAATCGCGGCAATATTTCTGTGCAATTTTAGAGACTGCAAAATACCTATTAAATGTTTGCTAAGATCACAGGTGATTATAATTACACTAGATGTGTCTGGAATCAGGTGTTGTTTTTCATTAAGACAGCTATAGATAGACTGATCACTATCCGCCTCAACTGTTGTTAATTCATTAATGATCTTTGAGAAATGTTTTTCCCCTCTATTAATATATTGATCAGACAAATTTTTGTTTGCACTAATTAAACCAAAAAAAGCTTTTTTAAACATCAAGTATTTAAATAAAGACGCGGCAATTCTTACCGCGTATTCAAACGCGTTATTTGTTCCTTTTCCAACCAGCATTTTATCCGCGTTTGTATCTAAAAAAAGCATTGTTCTCCACTGAGAACTTATTTCAAAATGCTTAACCATTAATCTTAATAAACGCGCGCTGGAACGCCAATGTATTTTACGCCATCCGTCTTCTTTTTGGTACTCTCTAATACCGTAAAATTCCTCATAATTACCGCTAATACGCGTAGTTTGTGAGCCAAAACGCGGTGCAAAATTGCCTAAAGTCTGGCTTAATCTCTTAATATAAAAGATTTGGGGATAAACAATTAATTTTGAATAAACCTGATATTTTTTTTGAACAAAGAAAAATGATAAGGGATCAAAAAATTTTACATTAACAGGCCCAAGAGAATAAACTCCGCGCCGGCTGCAAATAGCTTGATATGAAAATGTATAAATTTTAGTTTGAAAATTCAATACAGATAGCATTTTTGTTTGCTTTAGCGGCAGAGACAGAGGCAGATTATCTCGTATCTCTATATGATGATCAAAGAGATTGATTTTTTTATAAATTTTTATCTCTATAGCAATGGTATCGCCTTCAGAGGCAGTTTCCGCAATTTTGCGCGAAAATTGAAGATTAAAAAGCAAAAAAAGCAAAAAAAGGTAGGAAAGTAATAAAGTTATAATTATGGACAAAGAAGCAAAGTATAATAAAAATATACCGCTTACCCATGCTTCCAGCAAAATAATTAAAGCAAACAACAAAGTAAGGACTGTTTTTTTTGTAGGCATAATTTTAGATAATGGCTCTTTCAAGTTTTAATAGGGTAAGTAATATTTATTGAGGCTGACACTTGCTCTGTTTGTTATACTCAAACCGATTACGTTTGAGTAGAGGTCTTTTTTGTCATTATAAGGGGATAGGCACGCTTTGTAAAACATCTTCAAGGATCTTTTTTTTCGACTTCTCTTTTATGTTTATATGTGTGTTTAATAAAATTCGGTGTTGTAACGCGTAAAAAAATATTCCCTTAATGTCATCAGGAGTAACAAAATCTCTGCCTGCAAGTAACGCCATTGCTCTGCTCACCCGCATTATTGCTAAACAGGCACGCGGACTCGCTCCTTGCGCAATATCAGGATGATTGCGTGTGGCTCTGACAATATCTGTAATAAAGTTAAGTAAATCAGGGCTGAGATAAATATCTAATGCTTTTTGCTGTAGTAAATTTATCTGTTCTAAATTGACTACACTACTTATTTGTTCAAGAGGATTAACCTTTAAACGCTTTTCAATAATTAATGTTTCTTCATCTCTTAAAGGATACCCTATATCTATTTGTAAAAGAAACCTGTCCATCTGTGCTTCAGGCAGCGGGTATGTGCCGTAAGACTCTATGGGATTTTGAGTAGCAATAACAAAAAATGGCGAAGGAAGGTGATACGTTGTGCCGTCGATAGTAACAAGTGAGTCCTCCATACACTCGAGCAGCCCAGATTGTGTTCTGGGAGTTGTTCGGTTAATTTCATCTGCTAAAACAATATTCGCGAAAATTGGGCCAAAATTTGGTTCAAATTCTTGTGTTTTTTGATTATAGATAGAAACTCCGGTAATATCAGAAGGTAAAAGGTCTGGAGTAAACTGAATGCGTTTAAACTCAGCATCTATTGTTTTTGCCAGAGAACGCGCTAACATTGTTTTTCCTAAACCTGGCACATCTTCAATTAATATATGGCCGTTACTGATTAATGCGGCTATGCATAATTTTATTACCTTTTTTTTTCCAACAATAACTTTTTCAATATTATTTATTAAATTACTAATTATTACTTGTTGTTCCATTTTTTAATCCTTTTTTTCTACAAATTGCAACACTAGTTTACCTCACATCTGCCTTATAATAATATGAGAGCAATAAAACAAACTAACGCGATAATAATTCCTGCCAGCGATATTAGCCTCAAACGGCTCATAAATCCTTTACTGCGATTTAATTTACCGCCGCAATAAAGACAAAGCAGCGCGTCGTCATCATAAATAGGATTTTTACAATGCGGACAGATGTATGCAGCTTTTTGGGTGTTATTATTTACGTTCATTATTATTTTATTGTATCCTTGTTGTGCAATTTTTGCAAAAAGTTTTTATTTTTTAACGGGAAAGTTATTGCGGATTTTTTTGAAATTTCTGCTCATATTCTAAAATTATTCAGTCTCGCAGGAAGATTATATTATTTTCGATGTGGATTCCCGCTAAAAGATTGCGGGAATGACAAAAAAATGGAATGATGACAAATGGGGCAGGATAGACAATAGAATATCCGACAATGTCATTCCCTGCATAGCAGGACAGATGCCCGCAATCTTTTAGCTGGCCTGTCCTGCTTGCAGGGAATCTAATTTATTTGCTTTATAAAACAAGAAGCAGCTCTTGATACTTTGCCATTGGCCATAGTTGGCTGTCAATAATTTCTTCTGCTTGATCAACTGTTTTTCTTAGAGTATTTAAAGCAGCCACGCCTTTGTCAGCAATTACTACAGCTGTTTTTGCTGCTGTTTCATGGTTTGCGCAGCTTTCGATAGTTTCCTCCACCTCTGCAATACCTGTCAATATTGTTTGATACAATTTATCTAGTGCTTTAATTTCTAAGTCTAATCCTGTTTTTTGTATCCCGGTTGCTTTTACCCCGGCATTAGCACTTGACAAGAGATTAATATGCTTTACAATCGCAGGAAGAATCATTGTCCTTGCAATATTTAAAGCTGTTTTAAGTTCAATGTCCTTAATTTTATTATATTCTTCTAATTTAATTTCAACTTTTGAATACATTTCTTTTTTACTCAACACCTCGAATTTTTCAAACAGTTCGATTGAATCAGGCTTTAAAAATAGTTTTAAAGCATCAGGAGTTGTTTTTGTATTAGGCAAACCGCGTTTTTTTGCTTCTTTATGCCACGCGGAGTCATAATTATTCCCTTCAAAACGCACATGCTTAGTTTTTTTGAGTAGTTGTTTTAATACAGTAATTGCAGTTTCTTTAACCTCTGTTTTATCTTTATTTTTTTCAATTTTATCCGCAATTTCAGAATAACCATAAGCCATAATCAAATTAAGCATAGTTACTGATTCAGCGCAATTATGAGATGAGCCGACAGCTCTGAATTCAAATTTATTACCAGTAAAAGCGAGTGGAGATGTACGGTTCCGATCAGATGTGTCTTTAGCCACTTTAGGAAGATTTTGCACACCAAGATAAATTTCAGACATTTTTTTCTGAGTAATTTTTCCAGCGCATTCAATTTCATTGAGCAAACTGTCAAGGTATTTACCAAGATATACAGAAATAATCGCTGGAGGAGCTTCATTGGCACCTAAGCGATGATCATTACCCGCATCCGCAACCGCGGACCGCAGGAGCCCACCGTATTTTTCTATGCCTAATAAGATTGCGCCTAAAGATAATAAGAAAATAATATTATTTTGCGGCGAACCTGAAGGATCAAAATAATTAGTGCCTGTATTGTCTCCAATAGACCAGTTAACATGCTTGCCTGAACCATTAACTCCTGCTAATGGTTTTTCGTGTAAAACCGCTACAAGCCCATGGCGGACAGCAACTTTTTTCATAATATCCATTAATTGCAAATTATGATCAATGGATAAATTTACTTCTTCATATAGAGGCGCGATTTCAAATTGATTTGGGGAAACTTCATTGTGCCTTGTTTTCGATGGGATACCTCTACGGTAAAGCTCATTATCCAGATCTTCCATAAACTCTATTACATCACTTTTAATCGCGCCAAAGTAATGATCTTCCATTTGTTGCCCCTTTGCCGGAGGAGCACCGAACAGTGTTCTGCCGCAAACTAATAAATCAGGCCTTGTTTCATATAAATGCTTTGCAAAAAGAAAATATTCCTGTTCCGGCCCGCCCAGGACCCTAATCCTTTTTATTGTTTTATTGCCTAAAATTTTTTGCAAGCGCATCGCGGAATTGCTAACAGCTTTTAAAGAACGCAGTAAAGGCGTTTTAATATCTAAAACTTCACCGGTCCATGATAAAAATACTGAGGGAATAACTAAAGTTTTTGTATCCCCTGCTTCCAGCAAAAAAGCAGGAGAAGTCGGGTCCCACGCGGTATAACCGCGCGCTTCAAATGTAGAGCGCATTCCGCCGGAAGGAAAAGAAGAAGCGTCAGGTTCAGATTGAATTAATTGTTTTGCTGAAAAACGTTCAACGATCTCGCCTGTTGAGTCATAATCCAGAAAAGCATCATGCTTTTCTGCTGTTCCGCCGCGCTGTGGTTGAAACCAATGCGTAAAATGCGTTGCTCCGTTTTCAAGTGCCCACTCTTTCATTGCGTGCGCAATATCTCCGGCAATTGACAGGTCAAGGGGGATTCTGTTTTCAATTGCAGCTAAGAGTTTATCATACACATCCTTGCTTAATTTTTCCTCCATTACTTTTTTGTTAAAAGTTAACTCACCAAAATTTTCTATAATCCTGCCCACAATTTTCTCCTTTATTTATTATTGACCGAAAAAATTTACGAAAATAATTTGATTGTAAAATACGTTAAAACATATATGCTTCATAGAAATGCAAACTAAACTTTTTAAAATTATATAGCTATACTCAAACGTAATAAAGTTGAGTATATAATGGTAGGCATCTTTGACCTGATTCTTAAGCAGCATTGCTTAAATAAATTGTATCACTAAAAAAGGATTTTTGTCAAGAGGGCAAAATTACATTAAAATAACCGGTGATAGAAATGGGGATGCACCCGAATTTATTTTCTAAATTGTATTTTTGTAAAAAAAATTGTATAATTAAATTATTGTGAAAAATAACTTTGAGATGATGTGTTCATTGAAGAGGAGGAATGTATGTTTAAGAACAAAGGATTTTCATTAATTGAAATGATTATGGTTGTAATAATTGTTGGTCTGTTAGCTAGCATTGCTGTGCCTAATTACCGAAAAATGTTAGAACGCTCAAAATATGCTCAGGCAAAAAATAATTTACAATCTATGCGCAATGCTCTAACAGATTATTATACAGAAAATGACGTGTTTACTGATAACATAACTGATCTTGAAACACAAATAAACGCGGATTTTAGTGATAACAATGACTGGCATTATGGTGTCGCCGCAGTAGCAACTTTTGCAACTTTAACTTACACAATAACTGCAACCAGGCAGCGAGGCTACATAGCTGCCGCAGGTCATACAATTTTAAATATTGACCAGAATGGAGTTTTTTCCGGCGCTTATTATGCTAATGCGCCATAAAGACAACGACATTTAAAAACTGGAGGAATGGCAGAGCGGACGAATGCGGCGGTCTTGCCACGTGTTTCCGTCAAGGCTTTGACGGAAGACGTGGTCGCGTTTGAGTGTTTTAGAAAAACACTCATCACGCGAAAAACCGTAGTAGTAGAATCATTGAAAATAAAATGTATTTTGTTTATATTCTTTTGAGTAAAAGATTCAAAAAGTTGTATATAGGTAGTAGTGCTTCTCCTGATAAGAGGTTGGCATCTCATAATGCAGGGCGTGTTGTGTCAACCAAAAAATATCGTCCATATGAGAGGATATTTTTGGAAACACATAAAGATCGAATAAGTGCAGAAAAACGGGAACGATATTTAAAATCAGGCTGGGGCAGGCGTTGGATTAAGAAAAATTTGGAGGAATGGCAGAGCGGACGAATGCGGCGGTCTTGAAAACCGTTGTACTGAAAGGTACCGTGGGTTCGAATCCTACTTCCTCCGCCATTAATACCAATTTAAACCCTTGTGCTTATTATCTAATAGCGCGAGGGTTTGAATTTTTGTATGCGTTTACCACAAGAATATTGTTCTATTATATGGTTAAAGAAAAAAAAGTGAATTTGATGTTTTTGAGCAGGGTGATAAAAAATATTATTAAAAGTTGACCGCCCTGTCTATCACAAGGAAGAGCCACTCAGTGGCTCGTATCAACAGAGCGGGACCTTTTTTTATCAAATGATCATCTCGCTGATTTTAACCAAAGGCCTTAAAAATATACGCATAATCATTCTCGCACAATCCTTTTTTGCAATTTGATTCGCAATTGGCGGGCTATATTTGTAATATAACGCGACAAAATTTTCCCCATAAGCAGAATGTAATAAATATTGGTCACGAAATTGGCATAAAGATTCTACCTCATCTGCTAAGTGCGTGCCGTATGCTGCTGTGGCAATAAAACAAACATTATTGCTGCTGCTAAGCGTATTGTTTGTAGTTTCATTCGCGGGATCGGGATCAGGCTCAGGATCTGGGGCAGACGGAGTAACGCCGCAGACTTCTTCTGAATATGCGGACTCACCGGTTAAGTTATATGCTTTTATTCGATATAAAGCTGATGTCATAACTAAATAAACTATACTCAAACGCAATTGGTTTGTAATTTTATGACATTCTCCTCACACTGCATATTGATTCGTTTTTCTATCGCAAAACCTTAGGCACAGCTTGCTGCGCCTAAGGTTTGACTTAGCTCAGATCGTTTCAATCTAGGGCACTGGAAAACTCCTAACTTTTGCATACTGTATATAGAACTTGCTTTTCAAACAAAATTAATTCTTTTAGAATTATTTCAATGCTTTTTATTGTGGTTGATTCTACTATTTTTTTCATTTCATAAATAAAAATCCACAAATTATGGCGATAAAAATACTTTTATCGCGTAAAATTCTATGATAAGATACTGCAAATCTATGCGCTTCATCACGAACCCGCATTAAAATTTGTAATACTTTAGAAGTGTGCGGCAAACATATTGGCTGGGCATAATTCTGCACATAAATATGTTCAAATTTTTTAGCTATGCTGAGTGCGGGAATGTTTATGTGTAGTTTATTTAAACACCTGCTTACAGAATGTAGGTGGCCTTTGCCTCCGTCAATTAGGATTAAATCAGGCATAGTTAAAGTTGTACACAAAGTTTTTGTGTAACGCCGTGTAATTACTTCCTGCATCATTGCATAATCATTGCTTTGTTTGACTGTTTTAATTTTAAAACGGCGGTATGCTTTTTTTTCAGGCTGGCTGTTTTTAAACCGAACCATTGAGCCAACCGCGTATTGCCCTCCAATATTAGAAATATCAAATCCTTCAATTACTAATTGCCCGCGCTCTAATTTTAGCAATTGATTTAAAGCATTAACAGGCGTATTTTTAATTTTTTGTTCAATGGACACGGAATTTAAAGCTGTAATTTGCTCTTTTATCTTGGCAGCTGTTTCAAAGTCAAGGCTTGAGGCGGATTCCTGCATTTGCAGAAAGAGTTTTTGCAACAAAGATTTTTTTTGGCCGGATAAAAACAAACGTAGGTTTTCTACTATTTTGTGGTATTGAGGTGCTGAGACTTTACCCGCGCAAGGTCCCACGCATTGGGATAAATGATAGTGCAGGCAAACTCTTTTTGGCATTAGTCTGCATATACGCAATGGAAAAATTTTTCGCATAAAACCAAGTGCCTGGCGCAATAAACGTACTGAAGTATAGGGGCCAAAATAAAGAGCAGAATCATCTTTTTGTTTTCGTACAATAAAAAGCCGCGGGAATTTCTCATTAATTGTTAGTTTCAGCAAAGGGTATGCTTTATCATCTTTTATTGCTACATTATACTTTGGCTGATATTGCTTAATTAAACCTGCTTCTAAAATCAGCGCTTCAGCTTCTGAACTTGTGGTGATAAAATCTATGTCCCTGATTTTGCTTACTAAAGCTGTGCGCCTTGGATCGTCAGAAATATGGGAAACAAAATAAGAGCCAACTCTTTTTTTTAAGGAAATTGCTTTGCCAATATAAATAACTTCAGACCTGCTACCTTTCATGAAATACACCCCAGGAGCATCAGGCAAAGACTTAATTTTATTTAACAAATTATCACGCACAAACATACCCCATACAATTTCAAATTACATATTTCAAATTACTGAATCCCGCACCCTGTTTTATACTCAAACGCAATTGGTTTGTAAAATTTAGGCGTTTCCCTGTGCCCTATATTGGAACGTTCTGATTGAGACAAACCGCAGGAGCAGCTTGCTGCGCCTAAGGATTTGCGAATGAAGAACGTTTCAATATGCAGTGCAGGGGAATGTCATAAAATTACAAACCAATTACGTTTGAGTATATTATTCAATAAATTTATGTGTAATCGGCATACGCCTGTCTTTGCCAAAAGCTTTAGGCGTAATCCTTATGCCAGGTGGAGATTGTCTTCGTTTATATTCATTTTTATCCACTAAAGGAATTACCTTTCTCATAATTTCTTCTTTAAATCCTTGAGATTTTTGCAACGCAGATACTTTTTGGTTTTCTTCAATGTATGCTTTTAATATAGCATCTAAAATAGAATAATCAGGCAATGTATCAGTATCCTTTTGATTGTTTTTAAGCTCAGCGGAAGGCGGCCTTTTGATAATTGATTGAGGGATTAATTCATTGGATTGCTGTTGATTTCTAAAAGCTGCAAGTTTATATACAAGCGTTTTCGGCACATCCTTAATTACTGCGAAACCTCCTGCCATATCTCCATATAAAGTGCAGTAACCTACAGAAAGCTCACTTTTATTTCCTGTAGCTAAAACCAGCCAGCTAAATTTATTAGAAAGAGCCATTAAAATATTGCCTCTGATTCTGGCTTGTAAATTTTCCTCTGTAGTGTCTACAGGCATTTGCTTAAAAATATCTTTTAAAACAGATAAATATGCAGTAAAAATATTTTGTATAGGAATGCGGATAAACTGAATTCCTAAATTTTTGCATAAAATTTCAGCATCCAATTTAGTTTCTGAGCATGAATATTGGGAAGGCAGAGAAACTCCGACTACGTTATCTGCGCCTAAAGCATCTACGGCAATTATTGCAGTTAACGCGGAATCAATGCCTCCGCTAATGCCGATTACTGCTTTGCTAAATCCATTTTTAGCAGCATAATCTTTTGTGCCTAAAACAAGCGCCTGGTAAATTTCCTGAACAAGGCTTAAATCTTTTGGCGCGAAATTGTTTTTTAAAGGCAGATGTATTTTTGTTATATCTATTTGCGCGCAATGTGGTAAATTTATTTTTTTGCAAGTTATTTGTTTTTTGTTTGCTTGTTGAAATTGTATATTTAAATCAGCAGCAATAAAATCTTCTGTAAATGACTTTGCTTGAGCGATTATTTTTCCTTTTGGGCTGATTATACAGCTGCTGCCGTCAAAAACTAATTCATCTTGTCCTCCAATTAGATTTGCAAAACAAATAAATGCCTGCGTTTCAATCGCGTGCGCGCATAACATTGCTTTTCGTTCTCTATTTTTTCCCGCGTAATAAGGTGAAGCTGAAATATTAATCAAAATTTGAGCTCCGGATTTTGCCTGCTCTACATACGGCCCATTTTTAACCCAGATATCTTCACAAATTGAAAGCGCAAAAAGAGATTGCCTGTCTTTTGAAAAAATAATATTTTCCTGCCCTGCTTCAAAGTAGCGTTTTTCATCAAAAACAGCATAATTAGGCAAAAACATTTTGCGGTACACACCGATTATTTTGTGATTGCAAATTACCGCGCAGGCATTATAGAGGTGGCCTTTTTCGTCATGGTCAACAAATCCGATAATTACTGTTTTAGAGGTAATTTTTTTAGCAAGAGTATATAACGCCTCAATATTAGCCTCAATAAAATGCTTTTTCAGCAGCAAGTCTTCCGGAGGATAGCCGCAAATTGTAAGTTCAGGAAAAACTAAAATATCAAGATCGTATTTTTCCGCGGTTTCTAAATTAAGCGCAATTTTATTCGCGTTGCCCTTAAAATCTCCAACGATAGTATTTACCTGAGCAATGCCAAGCCTTATCATTACGCCAGCCTTTCGAATAATTTGTTAAAAGTTAAATCTGAACACCGCCATTATTATAGAAAAAAAATAATTAACCATACCCAAAAGAAATTATACTAAACAAACATCAAAACGTCAAAGATTGTCAAGGCAGCTTATTCATTGTAGCCAAAGAGAAAGGTGTTAGTGATTCATTGGTTTATAAATGGCGGGATCAAGCTTTAAAGGTAATCAGTGATGTTTTTAGCAGGAAAAGAGTGGGCAGCCCTCGAAAGTAATCGGTGAGAAGCTGTGAAATAATACCCCCTTTTTACGTTCTCATTTTTTTCTCCGACGAGACACAAAAATAAACAGACGAAAAACAGTGATTATTTCACAGCTTCTGACTGAAGCGGGGGGACCATAAACTTATCATTTTAATATAATTCAATTTTTCAAAATAGATTCCCGCTAAAAGATTGCGGAAATCCATAACTGAAACCCCGCTTTAGTCGCCGATTACCCTCGAAATTAGAAAATAATTGACAACTAGAGGATAAAAAATTAAAATAAAAGAATGTCCAGCCCATACAGATTGCAAGCAGAGAATAGTTTTTATACTCAAACGCAATTGGTTTGTAAAATTTAGGCGTTTCCCTGTGCCGTAGATTGGAACGTTCTGGCCTAAGTCAAACCGCAGGCGCAGCTTGCTGCGCCAAAGGATTTGCGAATGAAGAACGTTTCAAGATGCAGTGCAGGGAAATGTCATAAAATTACAAACCAATTGCGTTTGAGTATATTCTCGAGGTCTGCCCCCTCTTTGCTCTCTTTAGATTGTGAAAATGATGAAAGAAAAAAGTAAGGCAAGTATTTTTGAATTTAAAAACTCTCAAAATAGACAACAAAGTTTAGGAGAGGAAATAGCCAACAGCGTTACACATGGCATAGGTACGGTTTTAAGTATTGTTGCGCTTGTTTTACTTATCGTTTTTGCCAGTAAATATGGTGATGTCTGGCGAATCGTAAGTTTTAGTATTTATGGCTCTACACTCTTTTTACTTTATTTAGCATCAACTTTATATCATAGCTTTACAAATAAACGTGTAAAACGGTTTTTTAGAATTTTGGATCATTTATCTATTTACTTGCTTATCGCGGGAACATATACACCAGTGACGTTGGTTTCTATGCGCGGCCCATGGGGGTGGACTCTTTTCGGACTTATTTGGGCTATGGCTATTGGGGGAATTATTGCAAAAATTTTCCTGCTTGGGAAATATAAAATTGTCTCAGTATTATTTTACGTGGTTATGGGATGGCTGATTGTTATTGCTTTTAAGCCTATGTTGCAAATGGTGCCCAAAGGTTTGATTCTCTGGCTTTTTATTGGCGGGGTATTCTACACTTTGGGGCTGATTTTTTATGCGTGTAATAAGGTGCCGTATTTTCATTTTATCTGGCATCTTTTTGTGCTCTGCGGAAGCACTGCACATTTTTTGGGGATGCTGTTTTATTTAACTTCAAAAATAGATTAAGATTATTCTATGATTAAATCAAAAATAAAAATAAGAAATAAATGTGTGCCTGCAGGGATTAAGATTCTTTATGAGGATCGAGACATAATTGTGATTGATAAGGGGGCAGGGCTTTTGAGTGTTAAAGCTAATTACGATTCAGAAAAGACGGCTCATCGTTTGCTGACAAATTATATTAGAAAAGGTAATCTCAAGGCAAATACTAAACTATTTGTTGTCCATCGGTTGGATCGCGAGACCTCTGGAGTATTGATTTTTGCTAAAAGTTTTGAGATCCGTGAGAAATTTGCAACGCAGTGGAAAAATGTAGAAAAAAAATATTTAGCTTTAGTGTATGGTAATTTAACAGAAAAAAGCGGCATTATCGAATCGTATCTTGCTGAAGATGATGATTATAAAATGCAATCTGTTAAGAATCCACAAAAAGGAAAGTTCGCGAGAACTAAATATAAGGTAATAAAAGAGTCAAAGAACTATAGCCTATTAGAGATAGAGCTTTTGACGGGTAAGAAAAATCAAATTCGTGTTCATTTATCTGAAAAGGGGCATCCAATTGTCGGTGATATAAAATATGGCAAGAACACTAAAGGACGTTTAGCCCTACACGCGTGGTCAATTAGATTTAAACACCCCTTTAGTAATCAAGAAATGAAGTTTGAAACGAAAATACCAGAATACTTTATGACTTATTGTAATCGGTGAGAAGCTGTGAAATAATATTCCCTTTTTACGTTTTCACGTTCTTTCTTCGACGAGACATAAAGGTAAACACGCAGAAAACAATAATTATTTCACAGCTTCTGAATGAAGCGGGGACACCGTAAACTTATCATTTGAACATAATTAAATTTTTTACAGTGGATTCCCGCTAAAAGATTGCTGGCGTCTGTCCTGCGTGCAGGGAATGACAGAAAAGGGAGGATGGCAAACGGTAGTAATGACAATAGAATGCTCTGCATCGTCATTAAAGAATCCCCTTTTTTTATTACCAATTACGGCAATCTCTCCCCTGCGTTGTCAAAAATTAGTTGTCGAAATCTCCTCAAACTTGACGAAAATGAGCAAATAAGGTAATATTATATTACAATCAAAATAAAAGTATTTAAAATGTTAGTGTCTCAGACAGAAAAAGGTTGATCTTATCTTTTTGTACCTTGGTGTTTTTATGGCAAAACAAAAAATAATTTTTAGAATATTCGCGATCCTATTAATTGAAGCTTTCCTGTTTTTGAATTTTTCTCAAACGGGAGCATTGGGGGCACTATGTGAACAGCAAATTTTTGCTTCCCAAAATCTCGCGCCTCAAATAAGATTAAATACAGAAACAATTCAGCAATTAGTTGCGAATCCCGGGCAGAAAGGCCTGCCTATAGAGAGGGTTTGTTTGCTTTCAGGAATCTCGAAATTTGGAAAGCCAATAGACATAGGCAAGGGAAAAATTGTTAATCAGAAGTTAAATGTTGAGTGGGATAAGGAGAAAATTTTTCAGGCTATTATAAACAGCGAGATTAAAAACGGCAATCCTCAGGCATTTAAAGCATTAACCCCGCTTTTGCTAATCATTGCTGATTTAATTAAATGGGAAGAAGATGCGGTTTTTAAGGAATTTTCTACACTTGTAAATAAAAAACTAAAAAAGCTTTCCACGGATAATTTTGAACGCATTAGAATAGGCCAAAGAATTTGCGTTTTATTAGAGCTGTTTCCGGACTCTATCCGCGCAAAAGTTATTGAGAGAATTTTATCCGCGGCTCTTCAGAACCTGGAATATAGACTCACAATGGCAGCTCTTAAGGCCTCAATTGATGGGATAGAACATTTAAACCTGTGTTTTGGGCTGAATTTTAGCCATCCGGCAATACTTAATCCAGACACATCTGAATTAAAAATTAATCTCTTAAATTTTCTCTACAACGATAATCCGTTTTTGCAGGAATTTATTCTTACCCATGAGCTAAAGAGCCTGAAAGTAAAAATAATTTTTGAACAACTAAGAAGCGCCGGCGATCTCTCAGATTGGGCGCAAGATAATCAGCCTCTATTGATTGAACTTATTTCTTTATTATCTTCAGTAAAAAATGACAAATATCTCCAAAAAATTTATAGAGGGTTAAATAAGTTGGGAGCTAAGACTTATCGCGAATTGCTGCAAGATCTGGAAAGAACAAAATCAACAATGGATTTTAAGCTAAGGCAATTATTGTCAGCTAAGCTATCCGGCTTGTTGGAACAAAAAAATAACATAATCTCATATAGAGATAGTAGTCCATTAATTAAAGAATTAATTAATATGTTAGTCAAAAACGGAGCAAATTTTATGCGGGGCAGTGATTTAGAAACACTGTCCTCTAATATACGAATCGGCCTTTTACTATCAGGAAAAGCAGAAGTTTTAGAATCTATTGAAAAAAATACTCAAGATGAATTTTTTAAGGAAACTGCAGCAATTTTTCAGGACTATATTGCTAATACTCTCTGGCCAGGCCAAATCAAATTGATCTATAAGTTTATTCTAAGGAAAGAAAACTTACGGAAAAATTTAAGCAGAGAACAAGGCGATGACTATATAGAAACGCTTATTGCTGAAACAATAGCTATATTGCCGCAGATAAATAATCAGCAATTTTTGTCATGGAAAAACACTGTAAATATTGGCACTGGCCGTAATAATACAGCGGCTGGTAATCACAGCGCAAGAAGTTCTTTACAGGACAGCATGCCGCAGGCAGATACTTCAGATAAAGAACTTTCAGAAATATCAGGAAAAGAAGAAGTCCAAAAGGATAAAACTTCTTCCCCTCAAGTGAAACGTTTTTTAAACGAAGAATTAATTGTTCAGGCGGGGTTGTTTTTTTCTGCCATTGTTGGTTTTATCGCTGCGTTATTTTACTTACCTATTGATTGGAATAAGGCAAACCAGATGATTTTCAACATAGAACCGATAAAACGAATTGTTGCCCCACGGCGCAATCAAGTTTCAGAAGAAACATTAAAAAAAGCTCCGGAACATCCGCAATATACCTATAAATATATACCGCCTCTAAAGCAGAAGGAGACAACTTCGAGTGTTTCAACTGCAGATACGCAGGAATTTATGGCGTTACGTCTTGATTTTAATCATTATCAACCATCTAATTCCGTGGAATCTAAGGCTGGTTCAGGAAGCAAGGAGCAGATCGTTTTGGAAATTGTGAAAGGGGCGGGAAATATCCCTCCTCAGCCGCTTTTTTTTCAGAGGTTATGCAATCATTTAGGGGAAAATGGAATTTTTTCCGCAAAAAAGGTTTTGGTAAAAGGCAAAGGCACAAAATTTATCTGTAGAATAAAGGTAAAAATTGCTTCTTTAAAAGCAGGGCAAAAAACAGGGCTTTATTTAATGCCAGGAACTGTAGTTGGCGAGATTATGCCAACAGAGCAAATGCAGGGAAAGGTAGAATTAATGAACGGATTTCAACTAAAAGCAACAGAAGACGCGCCAGAAGGGTTTGTAGAATATGATTTATTAGAGAATTCTGAATATTCTTACATCTCTGCCTCAATGCCTGTAACTGCCCAGTTAGAAAAAGAAATTCAGATATTAGAGACAGATTCAGGATTAAAGGAAATAAAAGACAGGCTTGACGCAGTCAGGCATAGTTCATTTAAAGCGAAAAAAGAAACAGTAGCTGCAATTATAAATGAATTTTTTATTTATAATAAATATTTTGAATCCAGGATAAATTTAGGTACTGGCGGAACCTATTTCGGCTGGTTGGCCTATATTTTAGAATATGAAAGCCATGCCAGATGGGTTTGTGATACAGCAAGCAGCCCTGATTGGATAATGTTTAGATATCTTGGAGTTGACGCGCTTTTTGCTACAGGAGTAACAGATAATTTAGACGCGGATAGTTCTGTTATCTACAGTTCTTCTGAGCCGGGGCACTCATTTATTTTATTGAAAAATGATTCAGAAGAATGGGAAATATTTAACTCTGTGCAATATATGGATGTTGAAACT
>QNCH01000009.1 GCA_003645745.1 Candidatus Omnitrophota bacterium | reverse complement strand
GTTTGTAATTTTATGACGTCCCCCTGCACCGCATTTTGAAACGTTCTTCAATCGCCAAACCTCAACGCAGCAAGCTGCGCCTGCGGTTTGACTCAATCAGAATGTTCCAACCTACAGCACAGGGAAACGCCTAAATTTTACAAACCAATTGCGTTTGAGTATATATACTCAGCACATAAAATAAAAATACCTTATGGAAATAAGTTCCCATAAGGTATTAATAAAAAATATCCTATTTTTCGGAAACTGACTGCCATAACAAAAAATGTCTTAGGCTCTTGAGTTTTGCGCCCTCAGCTTTCGCTGAGTTTGCCTTTATCGTTATAGAGCGATTATTATATATATTTCTATCTACTTTAATTATAACATATAATACTAATATTTACAAGGCTAACCAAAATTATTCAGCGATTAAGAACCGAGTTATATCCAGCGCTGCAAAATCACAAAATAAAATTTTTTCGCAAAAATTAAAAACTTTAAATAAAATGAGACAAAAACATCCCCAGCTATGTAGGGACACGTCGAGACTTGTCCGTTTATTTATAGACCTGCGTGCCGCAAGATTAGGCATAATGGTTAATATACTCAAACGCAATTGGTTTGTAATTTTATGACATTTCCTTGCACTGCATCTTGAAACGTTCTTCATTTGCAAATCCTTAGGCGCAGCAAGCTGCGCCTGCGGTTTGACTTAGGTCAGAACGTTCCAATCTACAGCACAGGGAAACGCCTAAATTTTACAAACCTATTACGCTTGAGTATAGGTATTATTTATTTTCTGGTATTTATCAAGAAAATTCTGTTTAAATTCCAAAAATTTATTTTCAGAGATTGCTTTTCTGATATTTTTAATTAGATTAATATAAAAATAGACATTATGTAAAGACAAAAGCTCAAGCCCTAAAATTTCTTTAGCATTAAAAAGGTGGCGGATATAAGCCCTGCTAAAATTAGCGCAGCAATAACAATTGCATTCAGGATCCACAGGCATAAAATCTGAAATATATGCTGCATTCCTTAAATTTATTCTGCCTGAACTTGTAAATGCTGAACCTGTGCGGCCATGCCTGGTAGGAATAATACAGTCAAACATATCTGCGCCATTTCCAATGCTTTCCAATATATCTTCAGGCATACCCATACCCATAATATAACGCGGTTTATTTTCAGGCAAAAAATTTAATGTATGCGCAATAATTTTATAAATTAATTCCGCAGGTTCCCCCACACTCACTCCTCCAACTGCATATCCGTCAAAATCCATTTCTACCAATTCCCTTGCGCATTTTTCCCTTAAATCATGATATGTACTGCCCTGAACTATGCCAAACACAAGATTACCCTGTGTTTTTTTTAATTCAGCGCTAAGCTTTGCCCAATTAATCGTTCTCTGCATTGCCGCGTTCGCGTAATCATAGTCGCAGGGATATGCTGCGCATTCATCAAGCACCATACAAATATCACTACCCAAATCTTTTTGAATATTTAAAACTTGTTTGGGCCCTAAAAAATGTGAGGATCCGTCAATATGTGACTGAAAATAAATACCCTGCTCTGTAACTTTTCTTAAAACAGCAAGGCTGAAAACCTGAAATCCTCCGCTGTCAGTAAGGATCGGCTTGGACCAGGCCATAAATTTATGCAAGCCTCCAGCAGATTTAATTAAATCTGTCCCAGGCCTTAAATAAAGGTGATAAGCATTACTCAGTAAAATTTCTACACCCATTTGTTCAAGCGCAAAAGGCGGAAGCGCTTTTACCGCAGCTTGAGTGCCTACAGGCATAAAAACCGGAGTTTTAACTATTCCATTTCTGGTTTTAAGTTCTGCTATTCTTGCTTTACAATTAGTATCTTTATGAATAATTTTAAATGACATTCTTCTACCCTAAATAATTAACATACAATCCCCATAACTATAAAAACGATATTTCTTTTTTACTGCCTCCTGATAAGCTTTTAATGCTAATTCTCTACCTGCGAAAGCGTAAACAAGCATTAATAATGTTGTACGCGGAAAATGAAAATTTGTTAAAAGCATATCCACAGCCTTAAATTGATACGGAGAATAAATAAATAAATCTGTTTCTCCCTGCTGAGGGACAAGCCTGAATTGGCCGGCATTAATCTGCGCGCACGCCTCTAAAACCCGGCAAACAGTAGTGCCAACCGCGCAAATTCTGCCTTTGTGTTTTCTCGCGTTTTCAATACTAAGAGCAGCCTGTTTCTGCAGGTTAAAATGCTCTTTATGCATTTTATGCTTACGCGGGTCTATTTCTTTTACCGGCAAAAATGTGCCCAAACCTACATTTAAATTAACAAATGTAATCTTTGTATCTTTATTCTCTATGTCTTTTAATATTGGCAATGTAAAATGCAGCCCTGCTGTAGGACAAGCAATGGCTCCTGAGGCGCGCGCATATACTGTCTGGTATCTAAAATTATCATCTTTTCGCGCCTGCCTTTTAATATATGGAGGCAAGGGCATTATGCCTATTTGATTAAGTTTATCTTCAACATCTTCCTGAATTTGAAATTCTAACAATGCCATAGACTTATATTCTATAGATTCAAACTCCCTGACTAACGCGCTGATGCTTCCTGATGCAAAAGTAATTTTAACCCCAGGTTTTAACTTTTTCATTGGCTTTGCTTTAACAAAATAAAAATTTTTTTTCTTTCTCTCTACTAATAATACATCCACACATACGCTGCCTATATTGCCAATTAAACGCGCTGGTTTTACTTTAGCATCATTTAAAACTAAAATATCTTCGGGGCAAAGCCAATCTTTAAAATTTTTAAATCCGCTATGGCTTATTTTCCGCGTTTTGCGGTTAATAATTAAAAGACGCGCATCTTCCCTGTTTTTCGCCGGAAATTGGGCAATTAAATCTTTTGGCAAATAGTAATCAAAATCTTCAATTTTCATTTTTCACCACTTTTTGTTTTATCTTTTGATTTCTTTCATTTAAACTAAAAATACAACCGCAATATTTTTGCCTGTACATATTTAACTCCTTTGAAATGCGCACAGACTCTGTATAGCCTTTGCGAAAATTTTCAAACATAAATTCAACTCCAAATTCACGCCCAGCCTTTTCCCCCATTTGCCTGATTATCTCTAAATCCTGATAAGGGCTGGTTAACAGCGTTGTGGTAAATACTTTTATGTTTAACTTTTTAGCCTGCTGCGCGGTTTTTTTTAAACGCAAAAGCCAGCACATCCTACATCTCTGCGGCGCAATTTGATTTTTCGCGATACTTTTAAAATAAACTTTATCTTCATATTCAGGGTAAAAATACATTTTTAAATTAATTTTCTTAACATATTCAATTAAAACATTTTTTCTGCGTTCAAACTCTTCTTTAGGATGAATACAAGGGTTATAATGAAAACCAATAACCTCATATTTTCTATATTGCAATATACCAAGCACAGAAATCAAACACGGCGCGCAGCAAATATGTAAAAGTAATTTTTTCATTCTAACCTCACCAGATCATCTAATTCCTTATTTGATAATTCACCAACCCATTTTTCGCCAACAGAAACAGTTAAATTGGACAATTGTTTTTTTCTGCTAATCATTTCATCAATCTTTTCTTCAAATGTAGATTTAGTTAAAAGGCGGTAAACCATTACATTCTCTTTTTGCCCAATACGATATGCCCTATCTGTTGCCTGGGCCTCTACAGCAGGATTCCACCACAAATCATAATGTATGACATTCTTAGCTGCTGTAAGATTTAATCCAGTGCCGCCTGCTTTTAATGACAGAATAAATATTCTCACATTTTTTTTATTTTGAAAATCATCAACCATTTTATCCCTTTTTTTCCTAACTGTGCCGCCATGTAAAAATAAGGGCAGATGATTAAACTTTTCTGTAATTAAATTAACCAGTAAATCACCCATTTGTTTATATTGCGTAAAAATCAATACCTTCTCATTATTCTCATATATATTTTCCAGGATATTAAACAAAAGCATTGCTTTACCTGAAATTTGAGCATTTTTTTTGCCTTTTTTCAAAAATTGATATGGATGATTACAAATTTGTTTTAAAGCAGTTAAAAGTTTAAATACTAATCCTCTTCTTTCAATTCCCTTGCTGCTGCTTATTTCTTCCATTGTATTTTCAACCACATTTTTATAAATTGCTGCCTGCTCTTTAGTTAATGAACAATATTCATTATTTTCAATTTTATCAGGAAGATCGCAAACAATATTCTTATCTGACTTTAAACGGCGCAAAATAAAAGGCGCGGTAATTTTTCGAAAAGTCTGTATTCTTTGGTGATTTTGATATACTTGTATGGGAATTGTAAACTGACGGTTAAAATAAGTCAAAGAGCCTAAATATCCTTTAAATGTATAATCTAAAATACTCCAGTATTCAGAAAGGCGGTTTTCAACCGGTGTTCCGGTCATGGCAATCTTTACCTTAGAACTTAATTTTTTCACTGCCTTTGTTTGCGCTGTATTTGGATTTTTAATATTCTGAGCTTCATCAATAACAATTGTATGCCATTTCACTTTCTCAAACTCTATAATTTCACTTTTAATAATTCCATAAGTGCTGATAATGATATCTATATTTTTTATTCCTGATAACTTCCGCTTTTGCCCGTGATAAATTAACACTTTTAAATCAGGAGCAAACTTCTCTATTTCTTTTTGCCAATTAGTTAAAATAGTAGTTGGCACAATAATCAATACCTGTTTATTCTTCAAGTTCCCCTGTTGTTTAAATTTTAACAGCAACGCGATAACCTGCAATGTCTTGCCCAGTCCCATATCATCAGCAATCAAACTTCCAAAACCAATTTTAGCATTTTTATACATCCACTCATAGCCTCTAACCTGATATGGCCGAAGCACAGCGAAAAGATTGTCCGGCAACATTATCCTTTCAATTTTAAAAAATGACTGAATTAATTTTTTAACCTGCTGATTTAACCCTACTTTCGCGTCATTGTAGGTGCCTGTTAACGCGGTTTTTAATAATTCGTTGTTTGTAAGATTAGCAGATGTATTAAATTTTTTAAACAATTCATCCATTTTACTTTGGTCAATCAGCACAAATTGGCCTTTAATTTTTACTATACCTGATGTACTTTTGACTAATTTTTTAAATTCCGCAAGGCCAATTAATTTATCGCCGATTGCAATACGCCAGTCAAACTTGAGCAAATCGCTCAAATTTAAATAAGATACTGACGCCTCTCTACCCACAGTCTTGAGAGACAAAGATACCCGCGGCATTACTAAAGTTTTTAATGCTTTAGGCAAAAGAATCTTTACTCCAAACAATTTCACAGCAGGAAGTATTTTAAAAAATACTCCAATAAAACCCTTTGCGCCAAAACCAAGTTTCTCTTTCCAATTTAAATCAATAATTTTTGCTAATTGCGGAAACTGTTCTGACAATAATGTTAAGTCTTTCATCACCTTAAACTTAACTGACGCGTACTTTTTTAAACTGCTGAATTTTTTTAAAGGAATCGGAGTTTGCAAATTCTGCCTTGTGTCCTCAACCATTAAATCTATGCTAAATTTACTATTGCGTTCTATTACTCTAAGCAAAGGGACATAATTTTTGAGTGTAATGTAGAATTTACTCAGCCAGAGCTGAATTATATCAGGAATATCTTTTTCATTACGTTCAACAAAACACACTCCCTTACCCTCAAAAAAAAGATTGAATACTTGATCTCTGCTATAGCCGAACACATTATTTAAACCAAAATTTGTATGTTTCGCAGACAACGAGACAAAATAATTTAAAAATAATGAACTGATACTAATAACCTGTTCCCTTGAAGATTGCAAGTTTAATTGACTCTGTTTGTCTTTCTTATTTTTATGCTCAATAAATAAAATATCTCCTGGAGTTATTTGTATGAGCTGAGTAATCAATGTATTTACTTGCTGATTAATTATTGCTGGTATCCAGCGAATTTTATATTCAAAATCTTTTAATCTAATCAATTGCGGAATAAAAGCGCTTTTTTCTAATAGTTTCAGAGTAAAATGGTAAATATTGTATAAAGCAATAAAGCCCTGATCATAATTTTTTATATTTTTAAATTCAACTTGCCTGATAATATTTAACAATGACTTAATATCCAATTTTTGTATGCCTGATTCTACGTAAAATAACACTTGCTTTATTTTAAGATTAAGGCCTAATTCAATACTTACTTTTTCAGCCTTTTGCGCTGATTCAAACAAAACAGGATCGCGCTCTTTTTCGCTATAAAAATATTTAGACATTAAAGCAGCATTGCTTTTGTATGAAGAATTTAATACACTCTTAAAATTTTTAGGATAGAAAAGGGGGCTCGAGCTTAATAATAAAAGTATGTTTTCTTTTAAATCTTCAATAATAGAAAAATCAATATTCCTATACAGGCTTTCATCTATTTTATATCTAGAGCCATTGAATTTGCGAACTTTGCTTAAATCTTTTTCTTTGATCAGCCTTGCATCATTTTTAGCCGCCTTGACTGCTCTGGGAATAAAACGAGGCTCTTGATTATTGTTTTGACCACTTAAGATATCATCAACCGTTTTTATCTCTTCTTTGAAATCCGAAGCAATAAATATATCTTTTTTCTTTAGTTCAGAGCTAAGATTAATTTTTTTTAATTGAAAAACAAGAAAAGGATTCTGGTCTATTTCCTGAGCAATAAGGTAAATAACTGCAGCTAAATGCTTGCAGGGAACAGCCCAATCAGGGCACGAACATGACATACTCAGATCTGACCAACTTTTAGGAAAAATTTCAATTTTATGAGATACCGCAAGCTCATATAATTCAATCGGCAATTGCCGATTTAACAATTTTGTAATGATCAATGGACTTTTAGTAATCGCCCCAATTAATATATCCTTCTTTGCATTAGAAAAACACGGCACTGTAATTTTCACTTCATATGGATCATATCTGCTGCCCTGAACTAATGCGGTAATTACATTACTCTTTATCTCAATTGTGCGTACCGCGCCTCTACCCGCGTAAAGTCTGCCTCTGGGTAAACGGTTGCTATAATCTATATTTTTAAGCGCGTTAAGCCAATTTTTGCCCCACCAGGTTTGCGCGTAATTTGCCATATTTAAAATTCCTCATCCGTAATATAAAATTTTAAATTCTCCAACCTTTTTTAATCATTACAGTATGACAGGAAAAAAGAAAAAACACAAGTATGGACAAACCTATTACGTTTGAGTACAGATTCCCGCTAAAAGATTGCGGGAATGACAATGCAGGGCATTTTTTGTTTGTTATTTTTTTCTTTTTTTGTCATTCCCGCAATCTTTTAGCGGGAATCTACGAATCAAAGCTAATACCCCGCTTCAGTCACCGATACGCTTGCAGACATTATACTGCCTGAAGAACAAGGCCAGCTAAATTTTGTAAAGGAATTTCTTCTTTTTCTAATGGCGTGTTATTCAGGCTGCGCGCACCAAAATTCTCAGGATCAGGATTGATTTCGATTAATTCTGGTGGGGAAAATGCTTTAATATTTATGCCTGAGATATATGGGATCTCCTGATGCACGTCTATAAGCTGCCGGGAAAAATGGCTCTGAGATGTACCTGTTTGACTTAAAACACCAACAATATTTAAATTCATTGACAAAGCCTTAAGCAACAATCCTGTATTAAAAGTACCTGTATCTTCAAAACACAAAACATAAGCAGTATTAGAGTCACAAGACAAAAAATCTTGTTCTGTTTTCGGAATCAGCGTTTTTCCCTGCACTTTTTTGCCCTGTCCCTGACTAATCAGCTCTTTTCCTCCAACTATTTTAGAAGTAAAATCTTGCTCACCCATAGACCTTTGCTGAAGCACCCAAACTTTACCCTGGAGATCAATCACACCTTCTACCTGAAAATTTTTCTCATCAGGAAAAACTTCTGATATTTTTTCGATCACAGCTTCAATTTCAGATTGTTCGCGGCTCGTAATCCCTGATTCTGACAGAGTCTTTGGCGCTGTTCTGCCGTCCACAATTTCCTCGCCTAATTCATCCTTAGCAAAGCTGATCCCAATATCAACTTGGCCTTCCGCGTTCTTAGTTCTGTTTACCACAAAACTACTGCCGAATTTCATTACCTGCACAATTACTGCTGTGTCAACTTGTTCAGGAGTTTTTTCCCTGGCCTCTAATGATAAACGCACTAATTCACTTTCTTTAGATTTTTTAACTGCTAAAATCGCAAGCTCAAGCTGATCCGCAAGCGGCATATTAAAAATAGAGCCATCTTCCTCTAAAGGCTCGCCTCTTTTCCGCATTTCCAGTTTAATCACTTTTGCATATTGTTTAGTTAAATTTTTATAATCCTGGACTTTAATTTGATCAAATAAATTTTTCTTTATATCTAAACCTAAAATTCCTAATTCCCGCAAATAAACGCTAAACATCTCCCAACCGCGCTCACCTAAGTTCTCTGCCATTATTTCATTCATCCCAACATTTAAAATTGTGTCCATTGCGCCTGGCAAAGACTGCGAGGGGCTGGAACGTACAGATAGCACATAGGATAAATGCTGATAAGTACCAAACAAACCACTTCCTAAAAGCGCGGTATTCGCGTCCAGATAAGTCTTTAAATAAGGCTCTATCTCATAATCCGCGCGCACAATAAATGCCTTAGGCACATTAATCCCATGCTGATACATTTTAGCAAGACGCAAGCCTTTATTGCCCAAAATAACTATATCTAAAGGAGCATACTCTAAACTATTATAAACTAAGCAATCAGCCCCAGAGTCATAAATCTCTAAATCTTTTATATAAGCGTTTATTTCTTCTACTGCTTTCCCTGCATCTTTGCCTTGCGCGAAAACCTTAACTCTCGCGTCTCTGCCAATACCTAAACCTGTAATAGCTAATATTTCTGTTGCATCAACAGGCTCATTTAAATACATACTTTGATCAGATTGAAGAAATATTTTTGTCCCAGGATACTTTTTCGCTATTCTACTAATATAACCTGCAGGACGGGAATGTAAACCCAATGGATTAGGCACAATAACTGTTGTCTCATAATAATCGGCTTTAGCCTCTTTATTTTGCTGTGCCAAGCTTAAAAAACTTTTCTCCAAATCAGCATTATCTATACTTACAAAAGGCGCAAGCGTATTTTCCTGCTTTACAATTTCCCCAGCAGGGCAATTCGCGTTAAACAAAAAAACAGGGGCAACAAACATGATCAATATTTTTAAAAATACAATTTTTTTCATTTCTACTTTTCCATAAGAATACATTTGATTTTATTTTATATATTTTTTATAGAGGAATGGGCATGCCCATTCCCTACAGGTATATATTAATTTTATCATATAACTTAGATATTTGCTAATTGATTGTTAAATTTTGTGTAATTGGTGACTGAAGCGGGGGGGGGCAATAAACTTATCATTTTAATATAATCCAATTTTCAGAGTAGATTCCCTGCAAGCAGGACAATGCCCGCTAAAAGATTGCTGGCCTGTCCTGCTGCTTTTTGCAGGGAATAAAATTTTTATTTTGTACCTGTTTGCCACGGCTTATGTGTCCAGCTTTCCCATTGGCCGGGATATTTACGCACATATTTTTCCAGCACATCTGCTATTGGCTGTAAATTTCTCCCTCTATGCCTGGCATTAAAGTCAAGCTCTAAAGCAGGCTCTATACAAAGCAAATGCGCATGATTAGGTTTGTTGATCATAAACATCGGCACAACAGATGCTCCGCTGTGTTTAGATAGAGTAAAAGGGCCGGCTGGGCATTTTGCCTGAGATGAAAAAAATTTCACAGGCACGCCGAGTTTGCCAAAATTCTGATCTATTGCCAAAAACAAAAGTTCATTCTTAGCCAACGCGTCTAAACAGCCGCGAATAAAACTATGCGAAGGTCTGGTAAAAATAATATTCTGTCCTATTTTACTGCTTAAACTTATAGCAATCTTTTCCATCCTTTTATAACGCATCGGCCTCATCACAAAATTCACAGGATAACCTTCGACAATTAAACGGCATCCTAAAATGGTAAAACTGCCTAAATGAGCGCTAACAATAATCACGCCCTTACCATTTTTAAATGCCTGTTCTAAATTTTCAAGCCCCTGGATTTTAATTAATGTTTTAACTTTTTTTGCAGGTAAGTTGTGATAACGAATAGTATCAATAACCGCTATTCCCATTGTAGAACAACTTTGGCGGATAATTTTTTTTAGGATATGAAGATTGGATTGATTGCCTAAGACAATTTGCAAATTTCTTAAAGCAAGATTTCTGTTTCGCTTAGAAACTATGTAATATAAACCGCTTAAATTTTCTGCAAACCAATAAACAAATTTTATTGGAAAAATTCTAATCAGACAAAAAAGAAATTTTATTCCCCAAAAAATAAATATTGATAAAAATACCCTGAATACTTTTTTCATTAAAATTCAAAAATACTGATCTGGACAAAAACAGGAGAGCAAATTAACACAAAGGCAGCAAGCATAGCGATTCAGGCATGCCTGCCCCCTACAGGACAATTAATACGTACACGCAGTTTGCGATAAACAAGTGCTGCTGCGCCTGCTTTTAAAATATCACCAGCAATAAAAGGAATTACCCCGAAGATAATTACTTTTGGAAAAGACAGGTGTGTAAACGCGATTAATCCTAAAATTCCGAATAAATAGATAACTGCAATGCCGCAGCACATAACAGAAAAAATCGTCACAAATCCTGTTTTTTGTTTAGAAGAGCAATAGTCTAAAAGCAGGCGAACAAAAACGCAGGCAATGCTAAAACCAATAATATAGCCTCCTGTGGGTCCGAATAATCTCAAAATTCCTCCCTGCGCCCCGCTAAATAAGGGCAGGCCAGCCGCGCCTAAGCCAAGATACAAACCTTGAGTTAAAAGGGCATCACTTTTCCTTAAAAATACAGCACAAAGCAAAACAAAAAATGTCTGCAAAGTTATTGGCACAGGAGTCCACGGCAAAGGCAAATAAACAAATGCCCCAAAAGCCATACACCAAAGAAATACTAAAATACCTATTGTCCTGATAACTGCCTTATTTATGATTAATTCTTCTTTAAACAAAGACTTTAAACTAATCCATTGCATAATAACTCATCCCTCCCACTGGCCTATAGAACGAAATTTAGCATAACGCTGGTTTACTAATTCATCTTTAGGTATTTTTAATAATAAAGCTAAATTTTTTTTTATTGCGGATTTTAATAACAAGCCAGCTTGTTTGTAATCCCTATGCGCTCCGCCTAAAGGCTCAGGAATAATTTGATTAATAATGCCCATTTGTAATAAATCAGGCGCGGTAATTTTTAAAGCGCGCGCAGCATCAGGCGCATTGGCCCTGTCCCGCCAAAGAATCGCAGCACACCCTTCTGGAGAAATAACTGAATAATAAGCATTCTCCAGCATACAAATTCTATCTCCCACTCCAATGCCTAAAGCCCCGCCTGATCCCCCTTCACCAATAACTACAACAATAATCGGCACATTTAAATGTGACATTTCACGCAAATTATTAGCAATAGCTTCAGCCTGCCCGCGTTCTTCAGCAGCAACTCCAGGATATGCGCCTGGAGTATCAATAAATGTAACTACAGGAATGTTAAACTGTTCAGCTAATAACATCAGCCGCATTGCTTTACGGTATCCTTCAGGATGAGGACTGCCAAAACTCCTGTATAAGTTTTCTTTTGTATCTCTGCCTTTTTGGTGGCCAATAAGTAATATTTTTTCTTGGTCAATTTTTCCCAGCCCGCAAACAATAGCAGCGTCATCCTTAAATGCCCGATCTCCTCTCAATTCCATAAAATCATCAATAAACAATTTCACATAATCGAGCGTATATGGCCTCATCGGATGCCTTGCGATCTGAACTTTCTGCCAAGGGCTAAGATTATCAAAAATTTCATGTTTTAATTGTTCCAGCCTTTGTTCAAACGTCTCAATTTCATTATGCAGGTCTATATTTTTATCTTTAGAAAACGCCTTTAAATCTGCTATTTTCTGTTCCAGTTCAACAATCGGCTGTTCAAAATTTAATCCTGTCCCTTTCATAGCCAAAGTATCCTTAATCTTTGATTACAACTTCTGTGCCTACAGGTAAAATTAAAAATAATTCTTCCACCTCACTATTACGCATACGCACACACCCTTGAGTACATTGCGTACCGATTGACTGCGGATCAGTTGTTCCATGAATACCATACCCAGGTTCAGATAATCCCATCCAACGTGTCCCTAAAATATTTTCAGGGCTGTCCGCGAATACAACTGCCCCTGTTTTATACCATACTGGATTAACAATCCGATTCACAATCTTAAATGTGCCCACAGGAGAACAGTTATCTTTTCCAGTAGCAACCGAATAAACCTTTACAACCCCATTATCGTCCCTTAAGATTAATGTATTCTTTGACTTGCTAACCTCAACGGTAAAAATACTGGTTACAATTTTAAGTTTCATTCCAGGCTTAATAAACGAATTCACCAAATTATTGCTTTTCATTAGCAAGTCTACAGTAGTATTATACTTTCCCGCGATTTTATATAAAGAATCATTAGGTAAAACTTCATAAATCATGCTGTCTTTTGTCTGCCTATTGGAAAATAGCATATCAATGTTAATATCCCAGAGCCTCGGCTTTAACCGATTAGTTATCTCTGCTTCAGAATAACTATTGAGCAATTTATCTAACGCTGATTTCTCTTCTAATACCTTGCCCTGCTGCTTGTAAAGATTAGCTATCTGGCTAAGAGCTAATGATGCTTGTTCATCTTCAGAAAAATCAGTAACAATTTTTTCAAAAGCAGTTATTGCTTTTTGAATATCTTGCTCTTTTAACTTTAAAGCCTTTTTAAAATTTATCTCTGCTTCTGAAATTTCATTCTTATTAACAGAAACATTTTTTACAATTACAGGTTTTATTTTTAATCCCTGCCCCTTCTTCTTATACGACAAAAACTGCATAAAAGCAAAAGCTACCGTTAGGATCACTACTATATAAATAATAAACTTTTTCATTATACTTCCCCCTCTTTTAAAAAGTCACCACAATAATTGCAATGAATATACCTAAAATCGCGCCCATTAAAACTTCAACCGGAGTATGCCCCAAAACCTCCCGCAAATGTTGCTGTTGCATTCCTGTATTTGAATAAATATCTTCAATCAGCCGATTCAATGCTTCTGCCTGCAAACCAGCCATTCTTCTAAGCCCTTGTGCGTCAAACATAATAATCAAAGAAAAAACCGCTGTAACCGCGAAAATAACAGAACCAAAGCCATTAACCATTCCCGTGGATGCTGCAAGAGAACTTACACTCGCTGAATGAGCGCTCGGCATACCTCCTGTGACCATAATCCACTTAAAATTAAAACGTTCCTTTCGTAAAAGCCCTGAAAATATTTTAATACATTGTGCGCCGCCCCAGGAGAAAAAAGAAGCAATGAGTATTCTATTCGTAATAATATCTGTCCAGAAATTGCTTGTCTGTATTTGCATAATAAAATAATTATAATATAGATTGTTTAAAAAAGCAAATTCTTATTGACTAAAAAGTTAAAGGATTTTATAATCTTTTTAGAAATAAATTTTTTAAATTATAGTAATGGTCCGGGCAAGCCTGCCTGTCCAGCTATGCTGGGTACCCTACGAAATATTTGAAACAAGGGAAAAGACAAGTGGATGGGTAAAAAATTTAAAAATTAACCCACAGATTCTGAGAAAGAACCTTTTTATATGATCTCGAGAATACTCAGTGCTGCAATTACAGGAATTGACGGCTATCTCCTTGAAATTGAAGTAGATATAGCTAACGGCTTACCACAGATATCTATAGTCGGCTTGCCTGATGCAACAGTAAAAGAAGCAAAAGACCGCGTCCTTTCAGCCATTAAAAACAGCGATTTCAAATTCCCGGTAAAAAAAATAACAATTAATCTAGCACCAGCAAGCACAAAAAAACAAGGTTCCGCGTATGACCTGCCCATAGCCTTAGGTATTTTAGCGGCAAATGGACAACTCAGCCAGCAAGCTCTAAACGAATTTATTGTTCTTGGAGAATTATCCTTAGACGGAACAGCAAAACCGATTAATGGCATTTTATCTATGATTCTTGGAGTAAGGCATTTAGGCTATAAAATATTAGTACCTGTAGAAAATGCCGAAGAAGCAGCTGTAGTTAGTAATGCTCCTGTTTTCCCTATCAATTCTCTATCAAAAGCTGTTAGTTTCCTTAATCGTGAAATAAAAATCAACGCTAAACAGGCAAATCCAAATGATTTGCTCAAAGAAAATTCTAATTATGAAATGGATTTCTCTGATGTTAAAAGCCAGAGATTTGCTAAAAGAGCTATGCAAGTAGCTGTTTCAGGCAACCATAATATTCTGCTCATTGGGCCTCCTGGGTCAGGGAAAACAATGCTTGCCAGAAGAATCCCCACAATTATTCCAAAAATAAGTTTAGAGGAAGCATTAGAAACAACAAAACTTTACAGTATCAGCGGATTAATGACAAAACATCAAGCGCTGATTACTAAACGGCCATTTCGCAGCCCTCACCATACAACAAGCAATATTGCGCTAATCGGCGGAGGTTCAAATCCAAAACCCGGAGAAGTCAGCTTTGCGCATAATGGCGTGCTTTTTTTAGATGAACTGCCGGAATTTAGCAGAAATGTGCTTGAATCCTTAAGACAACCTTTAGAAGATGGATTTGTAACTATCTGCCGAGCAGCAGGAACATTAAGTTTCCCTTCCCGTTTTATGCTTGTGTGCGCGATGAACCCTTGCCCATGCGGATTCTACACTCACCCGCACAAAGAATGCCGCTGCAGCCCATATAAAATTGAACAATACAGAGCTAAAATCTCCGGGCCTCTGCTTGACAGGATTGACATCCATATTGAGATTCCCCCAATTAACTATAAAGAGCTTACAACAGAAATAAAAGAAGAAACATCTACAGAAATACGAAAAAAAATTAATCTGGCAAGAAACATACAACAAGAAAGGTTTAAAAAAAGCAAAATCTTTGCTAATGCTTATATGTCCCCAAAGCAAATAAAAAAATACTGCCAGTTAGACAACCAATCAAATCAATTATTAAAAATGGCAATTAATGAACTAGGTTTATCTGCCAGGGCATATAATAAAATCTTAAAAATTTCCAGGACAATAGCGGATTTAGAAAATAAACAAGACATTACAGTAGAACATATCTCAGAAGCAATTCAGTACCGAAGTTTAGATAGAAATATTATGCAATGAAAAAGTCCCCACAAGCAATCCCAAAGAGGCTGCATTTTTTAAGGCTCTAAAAAAAATCGCGTTGTCCCCCCATACTTATTTCTAAAAAATCACGCAATTTTTTACTTCTGGTAGGATGCCTTAACTTCCTTAATGCTTTGGCTTCTATCTGGCGGATTCTTTCCCGTGTTACCTTAAAAATTTCACCGACTTCTTCTAATGTTCGAGGATAACCGTCTTGCACACCAAACCTTAAGACAAGTACTCTCTTTTCCCGCTCAGAAAGAGTTTCCATTACCTGACTCATTTGTTCCCTAAGCATAGAATGCGCAGTAGCTACAGCAGGGCTAATTATCCTTTTATCTTCAATAAAATCGCCAAAATGAGTATCTCCTTCTTCACCAATCGGAGTCTGTAAAGAAATAGGCTCTTGAGCTATTTTCATTATTCCTCTCACTTTATCTACAGGCAAATTCATCATCCTCCCCAACTCTTCCGCTGTAGGCTCACGGCCATACTCCTGAACTAAAAAACGTGAAGAGCGAATCAATTTATTTATTGTTTCAGTCATATGCACAGGAATTCTAATTGTCCTTGACTGGTCGGCAATAGAACGAGTAATCGCCTGCCTTATCCACCATGTAGCATAAGTACTGAATTTATAGCCGCGTTTATATTCAAATTTATCAACAGCTTTCATTAACCCAATATTACCTTCCTGAATAAGATCCAGAAACGATAAGCCACGATTGGTATATTTTTTGGCAATACTCACAACTAAACGTAAATTCGCTTCTACAAGACACCTTTTCGCCAAAACAAATTCATTTTCTTTACGCTCAATAAAACGAATTAATTTTTTAATATCTTTTGGAGAGCATTTGAATTCATCAATTAAATTTTCTCTTTTTAATTGAAGATTCCGAATATTGCCTCTAATTTTTCTTTGCCGCTGTTTTGTAATCTCCCTGGCAAGCTGAACAATTGTTTCAAATTTTTCTTTAATTTCTATAGTCATATTTTCCACAACACGACTGGTTAACTTAAAAACATTAATCGCGTTAAGAATACTTTCTGGTTTCCGTACAGCACGTAATCTGTCAGCTAACCTGCTAATTCTTTTCATTAACTTGCTGGATTGGCCAAAGTCATTGCGAATAACTTCTTCAACATTAATTTCTTTATCCAAAACCTGGTTAATAGTTCTTAATGTTATCCGCTGAGCGATAGGGAAAATAAAAACAGCTTCTCTGTACTTCGACTCTGCTTCTTCTATTTTCTGAGCTAAAGCCAATTCCTCTTCACGGGAAAGTAAAGATATTTTACCCATCTGGCGCAAATACATCCGAACAGGATCCTCAACATATAAAGAAACTCCTGGCGTTATAGTTGTTACACGCCCCTTATTCCCAGCACCAAGACGAGGTTTAGCCGCAACGCATAAATCTTTTTCTGAATCTACAACCTCAATATTCTCTCCTTCAAGAACAGATAAAACTTCATCGATCTGAGCTGAGCTAATAATATTTTCAGGTAAAATATTATTTAATTCTTCAAAGGTCAAAAAACCTTTCTTTTTACCTGAAGCAAT
>QNCH01000008.1 GCA_003645745.1 Candidatus Omnitrophota bacterium | reverse complement strand
TTAACCCATAGATTCTGTTATATACTCAAACGCAATTGGTTTGTAAAATTTAGGCGTTTCCCTGTGCTGTAGATTGGAACGTTCTGACTTAAGTCAAACCTTAGGCACAGCTTGCTGCGCCTAAGGTTTTGCGAATGAAGAACGTTTCAAGATGCAGTGCAGGGAAATGTCATAAAATTACAAACCTATTACGTTTGAGTATAAAGCCAATGATATAGGGATGATAAATTAGTGAAGTTTGTTTATAAAGCAAAACGAGATTTAGACGGTTTATTAGATGGTAGTATTGAAGCTAATAGTGAGCGGGAAGCTTTAAATATTTTATCAGAGAAAGGATTGTTCCCTGTTTCGATAGAATCCGAAACTGATTCGCACAATTTAAAGTTAATTTTTCAACAGAGAATTTTTCCAACACGGGTGAACGCCAAACAGGTAGTTATTTTTAGCCAAAAATTAAAAATTCTCATTTATGCTCAGGTTGATTTATTGCAAGCCTTAAAAATTATTTATGAGCAAACAGAACATAATGCTTTTCAAAAAATAATTTTAGGTTTACATACAGATGTAAAGAAAGGTAAAACTTTTTCTATGGCCTTATCTTGTTTTCCTTCTGTATTTTCTTCTTTATTTGTTAACATTGTAAAATCTGGTGAAGTGAGCGGGAAATTGGCTCTCTCTTTAGAGCAGATAAATGCCTATTTGGTAAAGCAAGAATCTTTGCGCCGTAAAGTTGTTGCTGCGTTAGCTTATCCTACGTTACTTTTGGGCGTAGGATTTATAAGTTTTTTTGTGCTCATAAATTTTGTTATTCCACGTATTGGCAGTGTATTTCAGGGGGTGGGCAAAGATTTGCCTTTTATTACTAAAAGTATCTTGCTTTTAAGTGAATTTTCTAGAAAAAATTTTTGGGTTTGGCTTATCTTGGGAATAGTTATCTTTTTTGTTTTTAATTCCCGCAAAGGAGCGGATGCGTTTAAATTGTTTCTGAGTACCTTTAAGCGTAAGCTGCCAATAGTGAAAAGGTTAGTTAAGAGCCAGGAATTAGCACAGTTTTCTTTGTCATTATGCTTATTATTAAAAAGCGGTATCTCTGTATTAAAATCTTTGGAAATTGCTACGCCGAATATTGAGGATGTTAAACTAAAACAAGAGTTAAAGGATATGTGGGGAAAAATTTCTTCAGGGCAGAGTTTTTCTAAAAGTATTACTTTAGTTTCAGGGATGCCTGATTTTTTTATTAAAATGATTGCTATTGGAGAAGCTTCAGGCAGATTAGCTGAGATACTAGAAGAAATTTCCTTGGCTTATGGGCAGCAGGTTGAATCCGATATTGCTTTGATAAGTTCTTTGCTGGAGCCGTTATTGATACTTTTTATTGGTGGAGTCTTGGGTATTATTGTGGTGGCAATTCTTCTGCCAACGTTTCAGATAACTGAATTGGTGCATTAAGATGAAAGTTTTTTTAAATATAGAAATAAATAGTATGTATTTAAAGCTTGTTTGGTTGGCTATGCAGACAAGGCAGAAAAAAATAATTGATGTGGTTGTAAAGCCAATTGCGTCTTGTAAAGATCAGGAAATTATTGAATTTATTTTAGAGACGCTGAAAAAAAATCATTATAACATTATATTTGTAACTCTTATATTGCCGCGTAATTTTGTTACTTTAAGGACAATTGAACTCCCATCTTTGAATAAGAATGAATTAGGGAAGATGGTTGATTTGCATGTCGGTAGAATCATACCTTATAAAAAAGAAGATGTGATTTTTAGTTATCAAGTTTGTGGTATTGGGGAAATGGGGTATTCAAAAGTTGTAGTAGCTATTGTTCAAAAAGAAATAGTTGAAAGAGAGGTAAAGATATTAGAACAGGCAGGAATTTTAGTTGATAAAATAGTTCTAAGTTCTTACAGTATTATGCAATGGATTGTGCAAAATTCCATTTGCAAAATAGAAAATAAAAGTATCAATATTGTTTTAGATATAGACACTTCATTTACAGATTTAATTATTTTTAAAGGAGAAAATCTTCTGTTTTCACGCAGCATACCAATAAAGATAGATGAGATTAATACTGATGTAGGAAGGAGAAAACTTTTGGGTGAAATAAGACAGTCTTTATTAATTCTAAATAATGACAATATTATTAAAAAACCTAAAAATATTTTTCTCTCAGGATGTTCTGTCGCTGGTTTAAATAGTGCAATGGGAGAAGAGCTGAGCATTGCTGTAAATAGTGTTTCTGCTCCTATTTCAGTAAAGAAGTTCCAAAAAACAGCAGTTGTTGGCAGTGTTTCGTTTACAGGTTTATCCGCGTTAGTTATAGATGATTATAAATATCAAATGTTATTTACACTCCCTGAATTGCAAATAAAGAAGGTATTAAGGGAAAAGATCAGGGCGCTTATATTATTGAGTATTTTTAGTGTTTATTTTATCTCGATGGTTTGTTTAGTTTTTTTTGGCAGAAGATATAACCAGCGGGTTTATTTAAATAATTTAGTACTACATTCTGCTCAGATAGATGAAGACCTTGGGCAGGTTGGTGTTCAAATAGATAAGATAGAATTTGTTAAAACACATTTATATGCGCGTAGAATACCTCTATTTATTCTTAGTCAACTACAAAAGCTGATCACTAATGATTTAGTTATAAATTATATAGGATTGGAAAGTGACATACGTGTAGTTTTACGCGGCCATGCGCGTAAGCTTTCAGATGTGCTTAAATTAGTTAGTAATTTAAAACAGATGCAGTCAGTCAGAAAAGTACAGACAAAATATATGCGTAAAAAGAAATTAAAAAATGAAGAATTAACTTATTTTGAGCTTATTTTTTCTTTAAATTATACTCAAACGTAATAGGTTTGCAAAATTTAGGCGTTTCTTTGTGCCCTATATTGGAACGATCTGACTTAAGATAAACCCTTGCTACGCCTAAGGTTTGGCGATAGAAGAATGTTTTAAGATGCGGTGTGAGGGGAACGTCATAAAATTGCAAACCTATTACGTTTGAGTATAAGGACAGGGTTAACAATGATCTTCACGGATAAACGTAAATTATTTATGTATTTAGGCGTGGTATTAGTTTGTACTTTTATCGCAAGTAAATTTTTCTTTTCACATTTAGTCCGAGAATTAAGAAATATTGACAGACAGATAGAATTGGCTGAACATAACTTATTGCAAAGGTTGAAGGTAGAAGCAATAAAAGATAATATTACTCAGGATTATAACCGTTGTAAGCCTTTTCTTGAAATTCAAATGGATGATGTTGATGCTATAAAAGCAGAATTATTAAAAGAGTTTGAAGCTCTTGCTTATTTGTCAGGAGCATCTATTGTGAATATGTCTCCGCAGAGTAAAGCTGAAGAAACTGCTATGTTTAAAAAATATAAAGCAGAACTACGTATGGAAATGACGTATTCGCAAATGGTAGATTTTTTCTATGTTATGGAGAAAAGTAAGTTATTAGTGAAATTTGAACAAGTTTCTATAAGCCCTAAAGATAAAGAGGCTAATTTGTTAAAAGTAGAAGGAGTCGCAAGTATAATTGTATTTTTGTAGGGAACTGCCCGAAATTGCAAACCGATTACACATTTGAATACATTATTTTATCGTCGATACAGACAGTATTTTTGACTTTCCAATGTGTTTTAAATAGCCCTTGAATGTAAAGATAATATATGTTAGACTAACGTTTATTAAGGGGGATACCTGAAATTTATTAACTTTATATTCAAACGTAATAGGTTCGTGAAATTTAAGGGTTCCTCTGTGCCCTATATTGGAATGGCTTGACTGGCTGCGCCTAAGGTTTTACTTAATCAGAACATTTTAATATAGGGCACATGGAAACGCCTAAATTTTGCAAATTAATTGCGTTTGAGTATAGGTGATGGAAGTATTTTTTTCCTCAGGATAATATATGTTTAAAAACATATTTAAAATAAAGCCTGGCTTAATTGTAGGCATGGATATTGGAAATTCTAGTGTTAAGATAGTACAGTTGCGTGTACAGCATTTATCAGGGGCTAAAGAGTTAATTAGTTTTAATGTCGTTCCTTTTAAAAGCAACGAACGTAGTGATATTTTGCAAGCGATTAGAACTGTTGCTAAAAATATTCAGAATAGTTCTAAACTTGTTAATATTTCTGTTTCAGGACAAGCTGTTATTGTCAGGTATATTCAAATGCCTAAAATGGCTAGGCAGGATATAGAAAAAGCATTGCAGTTTGAAGTTGGTAAATATATCCCTTTTAACCTTAATGAAGTTAATTATGATTTTCAAATTTTGGATGAGTTAAAATCACCAGATAAAAAAATACAGATTCTATTGGTCGCAGTAAAAAAAGAAATTATAGAAGAGAGGATACAGTTATTAAGTGATGCAGGGCTTATACCAAATCTTATCGATGTTGATTCTTTTGCGATTATTAATTCTTTTCAGTTAATCCCTCAGGAAAATAATTTTCCGATAGCAATTTTAGATATAGGCGCGGATATAACCAGTATAATGGCATTGAAAGAGAATATGCCTTTTTTTAACCGTGATGTCCACATAGGAGGTAAACATTTAACTGAAGCGATTGTTAATGGTTTTGAAATCAGCCCGAAGGTTGCTGAGGAATTTAAAATTCATCCTAAAGAAAAATATGGCGAATTAGTAAATGTTGTGCGGCCTGTTTTATCCAGACTTTGTGTAGAGATTCAGTCATCATTTAGTTACTGTGAGGCGCAAATTAGTCAGCCGATTCAGAAGGTTTTTCTCACTGGAGGAACTGCTAAATTTAAAGGTATTGACAAAATTTTAAGTAGTATCTTAGATGCTGATGTGCAGATTTGGGATCCTGCGCAAATACTTCAGCGGGATGATTCTCTATCTAAGGAACAACTTGAGGAAATGGGGCCGTTATTAACAGTATCTATTGGTTTGGCGCTTAGGGGATAGGAAATATGGTTACAATCGATCTTTTGCCTGCGAAATATAAAGAGGCAAAACTGGAAAGAGAGAAATATTTTCCTTTAACTTTATTTCTGGTTATTCTTATTTGTCTTATTTTATTTGTGTTGTTTTTTGTCTATAGGATGAAAATAGTTTCTCATGCTGAGTTACAGACTTTAAATATGCAGTTAGATGGTTTGGCGCCAGGCCAACGTAAAGTGTTTGAAATTCAAGAGCAAATAGCAGAAGCAAAAGAATGCAATAATGTATTTGAACAATTGCTGAAGCGTAATTTTTTATGGGCCAGAAAATTAAATAAACTCAGTGACTCTCTTATTTGTGGGATATGGCTGAGAGCTTTATCATTAGACAATGAGAAAATAGCAACAGATTTTGATTGTATAAAAATTGACGGAACAGTTGTTTCTTTAGAGCATAAAGAGATGGCGTTGATCGGGAAATTTATTCGTAATTTAAAGTCTGATGCTGAATTTTTTAAAAATTTTAAGAATATTAAGCTTGAATCTGTAATTCGTAGAAATATCGCTGATGTTGAGGTTATGGATTTTACTTTGACTTGTTATTTTAAAAATGAGTAGATATGCAAAGTAGTTTATTTAAAAAAAATAAAATATCTGTAGTTCAAATAGTTCTAATATTTATTGCATTCAGCCTATTTGTTTTTACAGGGGTAGTGGTAAAAAATTTAGTAGTTGTTAAAAAAGAAGTGATTTTAAAACGAAAGACTCTTAAGGTTATTGATCAGGGTGTAAGAAATTTTAGGCCGTTAATGCGGGATTTAGATACTGCAAATAAGACGTATAATGATTTTACAACTTTTTTTGTTCAGCAAAAGGAATTTCCTATTTTTTTAGAGATATTATCTGATCTGGCAAGGGAAAATGAGGTAAAAATTATTGCAATGGAACCTGGAGAGATTGACAATCAACAAGCTAAATTTTATGTGCAAACGCCAATTTTTATTGATGCTTATAGCAGTTATCATAACCTTGGCAGTTTTGTCAATGACATAGAAAACGCGGAAAAATTTATGGAAATAAAAAATATTAAAATTGAAAATAATCCTATGGATACTAAAAAACATCATATTTTTGTGTCCGTAAATACTTTTTGTCTAAAAGAAAATGAACTTTAGAGTATTGTTTCTGTATATTTTATTATTTGTAATGCTTTTTTTTGACTCTGTGTTTGCAAAAGAGAAAAAGGAGTTTTTTGTTTATGATAGTAAAGGAAAACGTGACCCATTTTCTTTTTTAGTAACCTCAGATGGTGTGCTTTTGCCTGGAGCAAGGTCAGGGATGGAAATTAAAGAGATTAATCTTGAAGGAATTATGTGGGATGAAAAAGGAAAATCTGTGGCAATTGTAAACGGTAAATTAGTGAAAGAACTGGATACTGTTTGTGGAATGCGGATTTTAAAAATAGACAAAGAAAGTGTAGTAATCAAAAATAAAGATAAAGTGTTTACGATTATGCCCAAAAAAAGGAGGGGTGATGCAAAATAAGGAAGTAAAAAGTAAAGGTTTATCTTTTAAGTTAAAGCTTGGTTTAGTTGTAGGCCTTTTAGTTGTTGCGGTAAGTACATTTTTAGCAGCAAACGGTATTAATGAAATACAGGTTAAAAGCTCAGAAGGAGAAAATATTAGTGTAGAGTTTAAAGATGCGGATATTCAAGATGTATTTGAGATATTGGCGTTAAAAGGCAATTTGAATATAGTTGCAGACCCTGATGTAACCGGTTTAATTAGCGTAACAATGAATGATGTGCCATGGGAAAAAGTGTTAAGTGTTGTTTGCCGTACTTATGGTTATGCGTATGAAAGAGAAGATAATATTATTAGGGTTACTACTTTAGAAAAACAAAGCCAGGAAAGTTTAGATACTGAAGTTTTTACTTTAAATTATGCTAAAGCTTTGGACGTTAGTGC
The DNA here is from genome assembly GCA_003645745.1 of Candidatus Omnitrophota bacterium. GTDB lineage: Bacteria > Omnitrophota > Gorgyraeia > B26-G9 > B26-G9 > B26-G9. The sequence continues at coordinate 10,215 of QNCH01000008.1, read as the reverse complement.
TACAATTGATGTAATGAAATCTGAACGTGGCAGTATAAAATATGATCAGCGAGCTAATTTGGTTATTGTTAATGACATCCCGACAAATATTTATCGTATTGGAAAAGTAATTAAAAGGCTTGATACAATAACTCCACAGGTAAGTATTGAAGCTAAAATAATTGAAACTTCTTTGACAGATGATGATCGCTTAGGTATGAAATGGAATGTTTCCGCTGTGGCAACTGGATCTTCACGGCCCACAACATTTCCATGGGGTATTGATAAAGGTTATGGTACCAAGACTAGTCAATATTTGCCTTTGCCTAAGAAACCTGGTGAGTTTCACAGTGGGACGAATCCATCATTTCCCCTTGCAGCAGCAGATGATTATAGTTTTGGCATATTGAACAGTTCTGCTTTTAGTTTACTTCTCGAAGCAATTGTTTCCCGCGGCAAAACAAATATTTTATCGAACCCAAGAATAACAACATTAGACAATCATCCTGCTAAGATTCATATAGGCACAGATTGGCCAATTGCCAAGTATTCATTTAGCGAGGAAAGTGATCGTTTTGTAATTACAGGTTGGGAATATAAAAGTTATGGTGTGCTTTTAGAAGTTACTCCAACAATAAATAAAGATGGTTTCGTGACCTTAAAATTACATCCTGAAATTAGTGATAAGCAGGATATAGTTACTTTTGAAGGAGCAGAGGTGCCTATACTTTCCAGCCAGAGTGCGGAAGCTACTGTAATGATTAAAAGCGGGGATACTCTGGTGATTGGCGGGTTGTTGAAGAATAAAAAAGTTACCTCTAAAACAAAAGTACCGATTTTGGGAGATATCCCAATTTTAGGTTTGTTTTTTACGCATAAAATGAATGCAGTTGAGAAAAAGGATTTATTAATTTTTATTACGCCTCGAATTGTTAATGCTGATAATAATTCTGAACAGGCTGGAGACATTTTGGCTTCACAATTGGTAGAAACAACAGATTCAGTTAAATTTAATGAGAAGCTTAAATCTAACAATGAAACGCTGAGTAATTCTGGAAGCGATGAGCTTTTTGAAAGGCCAGAACAGGAAATTTATTCTGTACCATTTTCAGAACAGGCAGATGTTCAGATTGAGGATGAGATCGTTTCTGATATTCAGGAGGACATTGAAATTACGCAGGATTTACAAGAAAATAAAGGGTTTATTTTTAAAAATAATTGATTGTATTCAAACATAACAAGAAGCCTAATCTGCGGGACAAAGGAACGGCTAAAAATAGCAAACCAGTTATGTTTAAATATATATAAGGAAGTTAGTATTATTTATGGTAAAACAAAAAAAAATACTGCAGAGTATCGGTGCACAGGAAAAACGTGTAGTAGTTATTGATAAAAATGGTAAAATTGAAGAATTTTTGCTGGAACGGAATAATGATAATTTAGCAGGAAATATTTATAAAGGGAAAATTACACATGTTGTTAAAGGTATGGATGCGGCATTTGTAGATATTGGTCGGGGGAAAAATGGTTTTTTATATGTTAATGAGTTAATACCCTGTGTTGATGCTTATTCTATAGAGGTTGACGAACATTCAACAAAAAAGACAGAAAACCTACCTTTTAAAGGTAAAAAGGATATTGGGAAATTATTGCGTAAAGGTCAGGAAATTATGGTTCAGGTGGTTAAAGAGCCCTTTGGCACAAAAGGATGCCGTTTAACCAGCCAGATTAGTTTGCCAGGTAGATTTTTAGTATTAATGCCTTATAATAAAAGTATTGGGATTTCTAAGAAGATAAAAAATAAAAAGGAACGGGTGCGGTTGCGTTCTTTATTACAAGAACTCAAATTACCGCAAAGTATGGGCTGTATTATCCGTACTCAAGCCGAGAATAAGGGCAAAAGAGAATTTGCAAGAGAAATTAAGTATCTTTTGAGATTATTACAGGAAATTAAGCAGCAGGGGCTGAAAAGTACTGCGCCTTGTTTACTTCATCAGGAATATGGTTTGGTTTTAAGGACAGCAAGGGATTTGTTTACTGATGATATTGAGCAATTTATTGTAGATGACCGTGATGCTTATAAACAAGCCGTAAATTTTATTAAAATTTTAGCGCCAGAATTAAAGTCACGTTTAGTTTTACATAAAGAAAAAATTTCTTTGTTTGAAAAATATGATGTTAATGTTCAGATTGAAAATATTTTTTTGCGTAAAGTAACATTGGAGAATGGCGGTTATATAGTTATTGAAAAAACAGAAGCTTTAGTTTCTGTAGATGTAAATAGTGGGAGTTTTATTGATACAAGTAAGTTAGAGCAGACTGCTTTAATTACTAATTTAGAAGCAGCGAAAGAAGTGGCCAGACAGATAAAACTGCGTGATTTAGCGGGAATTATTATTGTAGATTTTATTGATATGCAGAAAATTGTAAACCAGAAAAAAGTTTTACAGGTTTTATACAAATTTTTGGAGAATGACCGAGCGCGCATAAATATTTATCCTTTTTCCCCATTAGGTTTGGTTCAGATTGCAAGGCAAAGAATTCGTAAAAGTGTAGAAAATATTATGTTCATGAAATGTCCGCATTGTCAGGGGAAAGGAATGATAAAAACAATACAAACTATTGCAATTAAAGTGTTAAGGCGATTAAAGTATTTTTTATTAACACATAAGCAGCGTTCTGTGGAAATTACCGTGCATCCTTTGATTGCTATGCGGCTTTTAAATGAGGAACGAGCAGAGATTATAACTTTAGAAAAGAAAATGTGGCGTAAAATTGCCATATTCGCGGATGAACATTTAGATCTTGAAGAAATTAAATTTTTATGATATACTTATTGAATTATACATTCAAACGTAATAGGTTTGTAAAATAAAGTTTATTTTATAATGGTCATTGTCGAAGGTTGGAGGTGGATATTATGTATGCTATTTTAGAAACAGGTGGGAAACAGTATAAAGTTACGCCTGAACAAGTTGTTGAAGTAGAAAAATTAGATTTTGAGAAAAAAGATAAGGTGGTTTTAGAGAAGGTACTTTTGTTTGCTGATGGAGATAATCTGGAAATTGGCCGCCCTTATTTGGAGAATGTTTCTGTTGAAGCGGAAGTATTGGCTCAGGTAAAAGCTAAAAAGCTAGTTATTTTTAAATATTTACGCAGAAAAGATTCTCATACTAAAAATGGACATAGGCAAAAAATAACAAGGCTTTTAATTAATAAAATTAATAAAGTATAACCAAGGGGAGAAAGTGCTGATATAATATTAAATAAAAGCATTGGTATCCCTTTTGTTTTAAAGGAGGAATGTATCTATGGCACATAAAAAAGGTGGCGGAAGTACTCGAAATGGCAGAGATAGTAATTCTCAGAGGCTGGGAGTAAAACATTTTGGAGGAGAAATTGTGCCTGCAGGCGCGATTTTAATCAGGCAGCGAGGCTTAACTTTTAAAGCAGGTAATAATGTTGGCATTGGTAGAGATTATACTTTATACGCATTAGCTGCTGGAAAAGTTTTTTTCCCAAAACAAAAAATGATTAGTGTTATTGCTAATTAAATTATAAACTGATGTTTGTTGACCGCGTTAAAATTTATGTTAAAGCTGGTAATGGTGGGAAAGGGTGTGAGAGTTTTTATTATCGCAAAGGTTTTCGGCATCGCAGGGCTGATGGCGGTGACGGCGGTGACGGCGGGAATATTATTATCACAACAAATCTAAATGTCCCAACTCTTCTTGGCCTTCGTTTTAATCAACATTTTAAAGCACAGACAGGAGTTCATGGGAGTAGTAATTTAAAAAAAGGCAAACGCGGCAAGGATTGCTTAATTTCTGTGCCTGTAGGAACAAATGTATTTGATTTAACTACAGGTTGTTTGATTCGGGATTTAAGTTCTGAGGATGAACAGGTAATTGTTGTTAAAGGCGGATTAGGCGGCATAGGTAATTATAAAAAGCAGCAGGCAACATTGGGGCAGGTTGGAGAGGAAAAATTAATTAGCCTTGAACTTAAATTAATTGCTGATGTTGGTTTAATTGGTTATCCAAATGCGGGGAAATCTTCTTTTGTAAATATTGTTTCTAATGCAAAGCCAAAAGTCGCACAATTTCCCTTTACAACATTAAGCCCTGTACTTGGGACAGTAGAGTTCCATTGTTTGGAACAACGTTTTGTAATTGCTGATATTCCAGGTATAATTGAAAATGCTCATAAAGGCAAAGGGTTAGGGCTTGCTTTTTTAAGGCATATTGAAAGAACAAAAGTTTCCCTTTTTTTTATTGATATGGCTGGAACTTGCGGCAGAGAACCCCTGACTGATTATTCAAACCTTTTAAAAGAAATAAAACTTTACAACCCTCAACTTTTAAAAAAAGCGCGTATTTTAGCAGCTAATAAAATGGATATTCCTCTGGCAAAGCATAATTTAAAGGAATTTAGAAAAAATATTAAAGAAGATATTTTCCCTGTTTCTTGTAATACAGGCCAGGGGATTGAAGAATTAAAAACTTTTTTGCTTGAACAAGTTAATCAAATACGGGAGCATACAGTAGAAAATGAACCTAAAAAGCCTTAATGGTAAATTATTGGTTGTGGTTAAGGTCGGCTCAAGTTTTTTAACTTCAAAGCATAATCAGATAAATAAGTATAAATTGCAGCGTATTGTTTCTCAAATTTGCAGATTGAAAAAAAGTAATATTAATGTGGTTTTGGTTTCCTCAGGCGCTGTAGTTAGTGGTATGCATTTATCAGGATATTCTTTGCGTCCAAAAAATATTATTGATTTACAGGCTATTGCTGCAATCGGGCAAAGTGAATTAATGCATAATTATTCGCTGCTTTTTCGTAAAGAAAAAATTATTACCGCGCAAATTTTACTTACTCCTGAGGTTTTGCATAATCGGCAGCGTTATCTGAATGCGCGTAATACAATTTTGAACCTTTTAAAAAAAAATATTATCCCTATTGTTAATGAGAATGATACTGTAGCTACGGATGAATTAAAATTTGGTGATAATGATCAGTTATCTGCTTTAGTTTCAGTTTTAATTGACGCGAAATTATTGATTATTCTTTCTGATGTTGAGGGAGTTTATGGGCTTGAGGGCAAGATTATTAAAAAAATTGATGAAATTGATGAGAATATTTTTGGTTTAGATAAAGGTTCAGGCAAACAGACTACTGTTGGAGGAATGACAGCAAAGTTTGCTGCGGCAAAAATTGCGGTAAATGCGGGAATAGCGGTGGTAATTGCTAATGGCTCTAAATCTGATATTCTTTTAAAACTTATCGAGAGTGATCAGGCAGGCACGTGGTTTATGCCTAAAAAAAATAAAATTTCTGGGAAAAAACGCTGGATTGCTTTTAGTTGCAGAAGCCGTGGAAAAATTTTTATTGACCATGGAGCGCAACTGGCAATTATTCAAAAAGGCAAGAGTTTACTTTCTTCTGGAATCTCCAGTATCGACGGTAATTTTTCCCAGGGTGATTTAGTTGTAATTTGCGGGGAACAGGGTAATCAAATTGCTAAAGGTTTAGTTAATTATTCTGCTTTAGAGCTTGAAAAAATTAAAGGTGTTAAAACTTCTAAAATTGAACACATTTTAGGATATAAATTTTACGATGAAGTAATTCATCGAGATAATCTGGTTGTTTTAGAATAAATTTATTGACTGCCCCTAAATTTAGCGGTAAGGAGATAATATGAAATTGGAAAATGATTTACTTAAAATAGCTAAACAGGCGAAAATTGCTTCAGTTTATCTATCCAATGTTTCTACTGATTTGAAAAATAAAGTTTTATTTGAAGCAGCTAAAGGGTTAAAGGAAAATACAAACCTTATTTTAAAAGCGAATAAATTAGATATTGCTTTATCTAAAAAAGCTAAGCAAACAGAGGCGTTTATTGAACGTCTTTATTTAAATAAACAGAGAATTGAGAAGATGAGCGATGATCTTAGAGCTTTAACTATCCTTACAGATCCTGTGGGAGAAATAAATAATATGTCCAAAAGGCCTAATGGCCTGATGATTGGGAAAATGAGCGTCCCTTTAGGAGTAATTGGTATAATTTACGAATCAAGGCCTAATGTAACTAGTGATTGTGCTGGTTTATGTTTAAAATCCGGCAACGCGGTAATTTTACGCGGCGGCAAAGAGTCAATAAATTCTAATATCGCGATTTATAATGTACTTTCTAAATCTTTTATTTTGTGCGGATTTCCGCATGGCTGTATTAACTTGATTGAAAGTACAGATAGACGTGCTGTGGAGAATCTATTAGGACTATCTGAATATATTGATTTGATTATCCCAAGAGGCGGCGAGTCTTTAATTCGTATGGTAGTAGAAAAATCAAAAATTCCGGTAATTAAACATTATAAAGGCAATTGCCATATTTATGTGGATGAGTATGCTGATTTATCTATGGCAGAAAAAATAACATTTAATGCTAAAGTGCAAAGGCCGGCAACTTGTAATGCTATAGAGAGTTTATTAGTGCATAAACAAATTGCTGCTAAATTTCTACCTTTGGTTTTTAAACATTTACAAAAAGCTGGTGTGGAAATTCGCGGCTGCAAGGAAACAGTCAAATTGTACCCGGGAATAAAAATAGTTTCTGAGCAAGATTATGCAACAGAATATCTTGATTTAATTTTATCTGTGCGTATAGTAAAAAATTTATCTCAGGCAATTGAACATATTACTCTATATGGGACAAAACATTCTGAAGCAATAATTACCGAAAATTTTTCGAATGCAATGAAATTTTTTAAATCTGTGGATGCTGCGTGTGTTTATTTAAACGCGTCCACGCGTTTTACTGACGGTAATGAATTTGGGCTTGGCGCGGAAATTGGCATAAGTACAGATAAATTACATGCACGCGGCCCTATGGGGCTTAAAGAATTGACAACTTACAAATATGTTGTGATTGGTAATGGGCAAATCAGAAGTTAGAAATAAAATTGGTATTTTAGGGGGAACTTTTGACCCAGTGCATATTGGCCATTTAATTTTGGCTGATACAGCAAGGCAGGCTTTAGGTTTAAATAAAGTTTTATTTATCCCAGCGTTAAAGCCTCCCCATAAAAATTCTCTACAGCTTACATCTGCTTCATTACGTACTCAGATGCTGGAGCAGGCGATTGCGGCTAATCCTTTTTTTTCTTTTTCAAAAATAGAAATAGAAAAAAAAGGCATTTCTTATTCAGTCGAAACATTATGGGATTTAAAGAAAATCCATCCGCGAACAAATTTTTATTTTATCGCAGGATCAGATGTTTTGCCCAAGTTAAATACCTGGAAACAAATAGATAAAATATTTAGATTATGTAAATTTGTTATTGCAGTTAGGCCGTCTTTTACTCAATGTTCTTTTTATAAAAAATTATATAAAAAATTAATTTTTTTACAAGGCATATATCCTGATATTTCTTCATCTTTAATTCGCAGGCTTGTTCGCAGTAACAAGTCAATTATGTATTTAGTCCCAAGTAGTGTTAGTCAATTTATTAATCAACATTCTTTATATAAATAAATGGAATCTGAACCAATTTTTCTAATGATTTGTGTTTTATTCGTGTTTGTTGTTTCCTCGGCGTTTTTTGCTATGACTGAAGTTGCTTTTGTCAGCCTGAGTAAGCTGCGGCTTAAGTATTTATTAAAACAGAATAAAAAAAACGCAAAAATTGTTCAGCGAGTTGCAGTTAAGATGGACGAACTGATTACAACAATATTAATTAGTAATAATTTTGTAAACATTGCTATGTCAGCTATTGGCACTGCTATTTTTATTTATTACTTTGGCAATAATTTTTGGGTGGTAAGTTTTGCTACTATAGTAATTACCTTAATAGTTTTAATCTTTGGGGAGATAACACCTAAAGTTTTTGCGGTCAAACATGCTGAAATGGTATGCTTGCAAAGCGCGTGGATTTTGGATTCACTGATCAGGATATTAGCGCCAATTGCTAAAATTTTTCTTAAAATTAGTAATTCTATTCTAAAAGTTTTAGGGGAAACTCAGTATAAGAGGTCTCCTTTAATTACAGAAGAAGAAATCAGGCTGATGATCGAATTAGGGAAAGAAGAAGGTGTTTTAACAGATGTGGAACGCCGTATGCTGCATCGTATTTTTGAATTTGGCGATACATATGTTTATCAAGTAATGATGCCTGTAGAAAAAATGGCTGCTATAGATATTAATGCTTCGACGCATGATCTTTTAAATTTAATTACTGAGCGGGGACATTCGCGTATTCCTGTTTATGAAGGCAGTATAGATAATATTAAAGGTGTTATTTATGCCCGTGAACTGCTCAATATCTGGAAAGATAAAGAATTAGTTGTAATGAGAGATTTATTACACCCTGTTTATTTTATCAATCAGCGCAAGAGAGTAAGTGAATTACTCAGAGAATTTCAGAAAATACGGGTATATTTAGCAATTGTTAGAGATGAATTCCATCAAACAATTGGCCTGGTGACATTAGAAGATTTAATAGAAGAAATTGTTGGCGAAATAGAAGGAGATGTAAGTTAGGCACAAGGCTACCACGTCACCAGAAAGAGGGATCAAGTTTCGATTTGAGTATAGGTTTGTAATTTTATGACATCCCCCTCACACTGCATATTGAAACGTTCTTCATTTGGCTTCAGTCAAAACGTTCTAATATAGGGCACAGGGAAACGCCTAAATTTTACAAACTTATTACATTTGAGTCTAAGAGGGTAGATGAAAATTATTTTTAAGAAAATTTTGTTCGCGATTACATTTTTAACAATTGTTCCTGTGCCGACAAGTAAAAAAAATGAGAACATCGCGTTAGCGCAGGCAATGTCTTTTTTCCCTTTGGTGGGATTTTTAATTGGCAGTTGTTGTTATGGATTATGTAAGGTTAGCGCGGTTTTTAACTCCGCGTTATTAAGCGCTGTTTTAATCCAGGGGTTTTGTCTTTGGATTACAGGGGCATTACATATTGAAGGGTTGGTTGATACTATTGACGGTTTTAGTGCTGGCCCTGATCAAAAAACTATACTCAGAGTAATGAAAGATAAACATTGCGGCGCGAAAGGAGCGGCAATCAGCGGATTTTTACTACTTGCTAAGGTTGTCTTAATTGCAGAGTGTGTTCGCTGTGTCCAATTTAAAGGTATAATGCTTATGCCTGTTTTTAGCCGCTGGGTAATGGTTAACTGCGCGGTATTTTGTCAGTATGCCCGGGACAACGTAGGGCTGGGAAAAGTTTTTGTGGATAATGCTGGCATAAGGGAATTTTTATTTGCCAGTATCACTACTATTTTTCTTGGATGGTTGTTTTTGCCTGAGCATTTTATCAGCCTGATGATTTTTTACGCGTTATTTGCTGGTTCTGCAGTAGTTTACTTAACACATAAGCTGCGCGGTATTACCGGGGACGTTTTGGGCGCGTTAAATGAGCTGAGCTGGATTGTCGGGCTATTGTTTATTTTAAAGCTAAATTTATGAAACAAATATTTGAGCATGGCGGAAATCTAAAAGAGATAGCGGATTTATTTAGTCTAAATCATGATAAAATTATTGATTTTAGTGCTAATGTTAATCCTTTACCAGTGCCGGTAGAAATAGTTCAGGCTCTTAAAGCTGAAATTAAAAATATCCCAATGTATCCTGAACATAATGCCCATGCTTTTAGACAAAAACTTGGCAAATATCTTAATTTAGATTATGGACAGATTATTGCGGGGAATGGTTCTACTGAATTAATATATTTGATTGTTCAGGTTGTTCAGCCTCAAAATGCGATTATACTGGCTCCAACGTTTAGTGAGTATAAGAGAGCTTTAGGCAATGTTGGTGCAAAGTTAAGTTATCTTCAGCTTAAAGAGGTTAATGGATTTTCTGTTTCAGTTGATGCATTGATAGAGTCTATTGGCAAAAAAACAATGTTAATAATTTGTAATCCGAATAATCCTACAGGCCAAATTATTAAACAGCGGCAAATGATTGAGATTATGCGGCAGACACCAGATAAAGAAGCTATATTGCTTATAGATGAAGCTTTTATAGATATGAATCTACAAGAGAGCGTGATTAAATATGCGTGTTTATGTAAAAATATTTTTGTTTTGCGTTCAATGACAAAATTTTTTGGCTTAGCTGGCTTAAGAATTGGTTATGCTGCGGCAAATAGGTATTGGATAAACAAACTATATAAATTGCAAGCTCCATGGACAATGAATCTTTTCGCGCAAACAGTA
>QNCH01000007.1 GCA_003645745.1 Candidatus Omnitrophota bacterium | reverse complement strand
TTGCCTTGACACTTGACAGAGTATACCTTGACATTATAAAAATACTCTGTTAAATTATATACTCAAACGCAATTGGTGTGTAAAATTTAGGCGTTTCCCTGTGTTGTAGATTGGAACGTCCTGACCTAAGTCAAACCGCAGGCACATAATGATTTGCGAATGAAGAACGTTTCAAGATGCAGTGCAGGGAAATGTCATAAAATTACAAACCAATTACGTTTGAGTATAAACTTATGAAAAAAATTAAAGTTGCTGTTATTGGCACAGGCCATTTAGGGAAAATTCATGCCCGTATTTATTCACAACTTAAAAATGTAGAGCTAATCGGAATTTGCGATCTCAACACAACCAAAGTTAGAAAACTTGCCTTAGAATTACAAACAAATTATTTCTTTGACTACAAACAACTTATAGATAAAACTGACGCAGTAAGTATTGCGACCCCTACAAATCAGCACTACAAAATTGCTTCTGCTTTTTTAAAAGCTAAAGTGCATGTTATGGTAGAAAAACCTATTTGTTGTAATTTAAAATAAGCTGACCTGTTGATTAGCTTAGCGCAAAAAAATAACCTGACATTACAAGTAGGCCATGTTGAACGTTTTAATCCCGCGATAAAAATAGTTAAAAATTTTTGTACAGCGCCTAAATTTATTGAATGCCACAGGCTTAGCCCTTATCCCAAACGCGGCACTGATGTAAGCGTAGTGTTAGATTTGATGATTCATGATATTGATATAATCCTATCATTGGTAAAATCAGAAATTAAAACTTTCCATTCAATAGGCATAAAAGTCCTTTCAAATTACGAAGATATCGCGAATACAAGGATAATCTTTAAAAACGGTGTTGTCTGTAACATTACTGCCAGCAGAGTTAGTGAAGAGATACTAAGAAAAATTAGAATTTTTCAAAATAATTCATATATTAGCCTTGATTATGCGGATCAAAAAATAATCTTTTATCAAAAGACTTCTCAAGGAATAACCAAAAAAAAAATTAAAGTCAAAAAAAAAGAACCTCTGACTGAAGAACTATCATCATTCATTAAATGTGTCCAAAAAAAAGGAACTCCTGTTGTTTGTGCTGCAGACGCAAAACAGGCATTAGCCATAGCTCTGGCAATAATCAGGCAATTAAGAAAAAATGAATAAGCCCACCCACATTATCATTATTGCTGGCGAGCCATCAGCTGATACATACGGAGCTCTCCTTTCAGATGAATTAAAAAGACTCCAGCCTGAAATAATAATATCGGGCATCGGCAGTAATAAAATGCGTAAAGCTGGCGTTGAAATATTTGCTGATTTAAGCCAATATGCAGTAATTGGTTTTATAGAAGCTCTAAAACATATACATATATTTAAGAAAATTTTTGCGCTATGCTTAAAAAAAATCGATCTTTTAAAACCTCAAGCAATAATTTTAATCGACTTTCCAGGGTTTAATCTTAGGCTGGCAAAAAAAATTAAACAAATATTCCCTGCAGTAAAAATAATTTATTATGTCAGCCCTCAAGTCTGGGCATGGGGGAAACACCGTTTAAAACTAATTCAAAAAGTTGTTGATAAAATGATCGTTTTATTTAAATTCGAAGCAGAATTTTATAAAAAAAATAATATTCCAGCTGAGTTCGCGGGACATCCTTTAACAAAGATAGTAAAACGCGCAGAAGATAAAAAAAAACTTTATACAAACATGGAAATTACTAAAAAAGACAATATCATCGCCTTATTGCCTGGATCCAGACGGGGGGAAATAAAAAGAATATTTCCTTTAATGCTAAAAAGCGCTGTATTAATCGCAAAACAAATGCCTGAAACAAAATTTATTCTATTAAAATCAACAAATATTACAGAACAAACCGTGCAAAAAATAATCAAACCTTATCTTTTCTTAAAAATTAAAATTATTGACAGAAATATTTATGATTATTTAAGTGTCTGCACTTATGCATGGGTATGCTCAGGCACAGCAACATTAGAAACAGCAATCTTAGAAATCCCAATGCTAATTGTCTATAAAACAAGCTGCGTAACCTGGTTTCTTTCTAAAATGCTAATAAAACTCCCCTTTATTGGAATAGTAAACATTGTCGCAGGAGAAAAAATATTTCCAGAATTTATTCAATTTCAAGCTACTCCTAAAAATATAGCGAATTGTTCAATAAATTTCTTAAATACAAGCTATATGAGACAAAATAAATTTAAACAGAAACTAAAATGTTTGCGCCAAGAACTTGGAACTCAAGATGCTGCAAAAAAAGCAGCGCTAATTATCCATAAAATAATTACCAAAACTGCTAAAAAATAATATACTCAAATGCAATTAGTTTGTAAAATTTAGGTGGTTTCACTGTGCCCTAGATTGGAACGTTCTGACCTAAGTCAAACCGCAGGCGCATCTTGCTACGTTGATGTTTGGCGATAGAAGAACATTTCAAGATGCGGTGCATGGGGACATTATAAAATTGCAAACCAATTACGTTTGAGTATAGGTTTGAATATATTTCGAGAAATTTTAGTTTTATTGTTTAAGGACTCCAATTCCCGCCCCATGTATCATCATCTGTAATTGTAATCGTCTCACCATTATTAGGGCCATTACGCCTGGTTGCTGTTGCGATAAATCCAGCGCCAACAGGTGTCAGCATGTAGGAAAAAGCTCTATCAGCATTATTATTAGGATTATCTAAGCCTATTGATGCCCAATCAGTATCTACACCTGATGCAAGACCTATATATATCCTGCGTTCAGCGTTATACGATTTTTCCGCTGCGTTCATTGCTTCTAAGGTAGTCCGAGCCTCTTTAGATTTAACTCTTTCCATTGCGCGAAAATAACTCGGGACAGCAATACTCGCAAGTATCACAACTATACTCACTACAATTACCAACTCAATCAATGTGAACCCTTTATCTCGCATAATTATACCTCTATTTTTTTTAAAAGCTTAACCACTATTGCATTTCAAATACAAACAAAAATAAACTCTCAAAAAATTACCTGATTATACTCAAATGGTCCAATCCCCACCCCATACGCCATTCTCTGTAAGAGTAATCGTCTCACCATTATTAGAACCACCAATCCTGGTTGCTGTTGCGGTAAATCCAGTACCAAGAGCAGTTGTTGTCAGGCTATATGAAAAAACTTTGTTAGTATTATTATTAGGATTTTCCAATCCTATGGATGCCCAATCACTATCTACATTTATAGCAAGATCTGTAAAAATTCTAGACTCAGAGCTATATGATTTTTCCGCTGCACGCATTACTTTTAAAATAGAACGTGCACCTTTACCCTTAACTCTCTCCATTGCATGAAAATAATTGGGAAGAGCAATTCCAGCAAGTATAACAATTAAACTTGTTACGAGCACCAATTCAATTAATGTAAACGCTTTATTTTTAATAATTACTCCCTCATAACCTTTTTTTACAATCTAATTGCTGTTGCCAGCTTAAATATTGGCAAAAACATTGCTATTACTAAAACACCAATAATTCCCCCCATAAAAAGTAAAATAAATGGTTCAATCAATGACGATAATCTATCAACTAAACCAGTTATACGTTCTTCATAAAATTCAGATACATGCTTAAGCATATCAGATAACTCTCCTGTTTCCTCTCCTACATTTACCATCAAAATAACCATTGATGGAAAAACACCAGACTTTTCAAGTGGTTCAGCAATACTTTTTCCCTCTCGCACACTATCCTTTACCATTTTTAAAGCATTTTCGATCACTTTGTTGCCTATAGTATTAGTCACAATGTCCAATGCATAGAGGATAGGAACACCACTGGCAATCATCGCTCCCAAACCTCTACTAAAATTAGAAATTGCAATTTGTCTAAATAAATCTCCTAAAACCGGCAGTTTTAAAAAAAAACTATCACGTAATAATTTTCCTTTCTCTGTACGGAAAAAAGCTTTAAATAAAAATATTAAAACACCGGAGGCTAAAAACATAAGGAAAAAAAACCGCCGAATAAAATCACTGATGTTTATTATAGTTTGCGTAAATGCAGGCAATTCAGCATTAAAAGTAGCAAACATTTTCGTAAATTGAGGAAATATTTTAAACATAAACACACCCACAGCAAAAATGCAAACACCAAGAAGAACTGCAGGATAAATCATCGCGTTAATAACCTTGCGCTGCAATGATCCTGATTGCTCGAAATATTGCGCGATTTGCATTAATACTGAAGATAATTGTCCTGAAGCCTCTCCAGTACCAACTAAATTTACCCAAAATGAAGAAAAAATTTTAGGGTGACGTTCAAGCGCATCCCTTAAAGTGCTGCCTCCTTGAATATCTATATGCAGCTTATCTACTGCCTCTCGCAATGGAATACTTGAAATCTGCGCGCTTAAAACATTAAGAGAACGTAAAAGAGGAACCCCAGCACCTAAAAGTGTAGATAATTGCCTGGCAAATATACATAAATCATCATTTTTTACTCTTCGAGAAAAACTGATTCCCTTTTTAAAATTAAAAGATGTTAATTCTTTACCTTTATTTAAAAGAATCTCTTGAATTGAAGTTACAAATAGTTTTCTGCGTTGTAAAACATCTATGATTTCACTCTGGTTTTCAGCCGTTATAGTTCCTTGGACAAGATTTCCTTCGTTGTCTCTGGCTTTATATAAAAAATCTGACATTCTCACACCTATTTATGGCCTGCTCAAAAAAACAACAGGACTGATTATAGAGATTAAAAAACGATTCCAACGATATACTCAAACGTAATCTGTTTGCAATTTTATGACATTTCCCGGCACTGCATCTTGAAACGTTCTTCATTCGCAAAACCTTAAGCGCAACTTGCTGCGCCTAAGGTTTGACTTAGGGCAGAACGTTCCAACTTACAGCACAGGGAAACGCCTAAATTTTACAAACAAATTGCATTTGAGTATAAAATTCCATACTTATAGACGCGGAGAGTATTTTAATTCCTTAATGCATTTTTCAGAAAATATTTTTTACTCATCAATAGCAACTGCCAACACTTCCTCTAAAGAAGTTAGCCCTTCATTCACTCTGGCAAGTCCTGCCTCATATAAAGACCGCATACCTAATTCTCTTGCCCTATTTTTAATTTCATCACTTGCTTTGCGATAATAAATCATTGTTCTAATCTCTTCACTTATAGACAAAAACTCAAAAATTCCTATACGTCCTTTATAGCCAGTAAAACGGCATTTCTCACACCCTTTACTTTGATAGACATCACCAGTTATTTTTATATTTTTAAACCTGACATCAGATTTTGTATCTACTCGTTCTTTACAATGTTCACATAAACGTCTTAATAAACGTTGAGCAACAACTAAACGAAGTCCGGAAACTAACAAAAAAGGCTCTATCCCTATATCCATAATTCTGGTTACAGTAGAAGCAGCATCATTAGTATGCAGCGTACTTAAGACTAAATGCCCTGTAAGCGCTGCCCTTATACACATTTGCGCTGTTTCTAAATCACGTACTTCACCTACCATAATTACATCAGGGTCTTGCCGCAAAAAAGAACGCAAACTACTTGCAAAATTCAAGCCGATTAGCGGTTTAACCTGAACCTGATTTATCCCATCAAGCTTATATTCCACAGGATCCTCTACTGTAACAATATTTTTATTAGGGCCCTTTATAGTATTTAAAACACTATACAATGTAGTTGACTTACCTGCACCAGTAGGCCCTGAGATAAAAATCATTCCATATGGACGATAAATCGCCTTAGTTAACACTTTCAAATCATGGTCATCTATACCTAAAAAACCAAATTCTAGCGGTAAATTTGTCTGGTCTAAAATTCTCATCACTATTTTTTCACCAAAAATAGTCGGTAAACTGGAGACCCGTATGTCAATAACTCTATCACTAAAAGAAAGAGAAAAACCACCATCTTGAGGCAAACGGCGCTCAGCAATGTCCATCTTTGCTAAAATTTTCACCCTTGAAATAACTGCAAAGTATATTCTAGGATCAGGAGAATTCTCTTCATACAAAACTCCATCTATACGATAACGTAAACTTACACGATTTTCAAAATGCTCTATATGAATGTCTGAAGCCCTTTTATTTATGGCTTCCATTATAATCAAATCAACAAATTTTATAATCGGAGCAGCTTCTGATTCAGAAAATATATTGCGAATATCAACTTGTTCTTGTTTCCCCAAATCCTGCTCTGTTAAGATAAACTGCTCTTGAATTTTTTTCTTTTTTATATCCTGGCTTTGATAAAAATCATCTAAAATAATATTAAGATCTGTTCCAGAGCAAACTACCACTGTAACATCGCAACCGGTCATTTTCATAATATCATCAATAGTAATTAAATCCAGGGGGTCAACAAAAGCTACAGTTATGCGATGCAAATACCTTGAAAGAGGCACAACTCTATGATAACGGGCATAATTCTCAGGGATCAACTTTTCCAGCTCCTGATATATATTCGGCACTAAAAGGCCTTTTGCTATAGACACAAATAATATACCCAATTGTTTTGAAAGAGCGATAGCGATATCAGTCTCTGTACAAACACCAGCTTTAATTAAAATATCACCCAACTTATCATTTGTATTTTTCTGCTCATTAAGAGCATTTTCAATATCTCCTTGAGTAATAATATTTTGTTTTAAAAGTATGTCACCTAATTTTAATTCTAATTTAATCATCTATACCCTTTAAATTTAAATTTTAACATTGACCATTCATAATTCTCATTTTTTTGCCTCAAAATTAATTTTAAATTTACCATAACGCACTGTAACGAAATAAATATTACATTTCTATCTCACACCTTCAGGCCATCTTTCTTTGCTTTTCAATCACAATTTTCTCAGGAGTACCTCAAGTACGCCTCAAAAATCGTTCAATCAGATCAAACAAAATTGACCTAAATCTGTGAATATAAATGCAACATTTATTTCGTTACAATCCCTTATTTGGTAATACTCATCAAAATTTTCAACATCAACCTATACTCAAACGTAATAAATTTGTAAACCCTGTAGTGTAGATTGGAACGACCTGACCTAAGCCAAACCGCAGGCGCAACTCATTGCGTTGAGGTTTGGCCAATGTGATGAACGTTTCAAGATGCAGCGTGAGGGGACAAACCAATTGCGTTTGAGTATCTATTATATAAAATATACGAGGCTAATAAACCTTAAACAATAATCTTTTAGCTTTCTTTTTTTCCCTGCTGAATTCAAAATTCTGGTTTTTAATTCGTTTCATTATTAAATTTTGTATTGGACAAGCCATGCCTGTCTGCGTGCGGCACGCACAGGCAGAACCTATCGCTACATTTGTTTCTACTCACAAATTTTATTAACGAGGCACTTATTTTACTAAATCTATAGACTGTATTTCCATACTTTCTAATGCCATGTCCAGAATAAAATCATCTTGTTCCCTAAATTGCGTAGATTCTACTGTTTTTGTATTCATCCCAACAAAACTTTCTGTTGCCTGTTTTATAGCAGTCACTGATTTAACTGACTGTCCTTGTTGTTCTAAAGACGCTGATGTCTGCTCTTTCTTATTAATAAAAATATCCACTTTATCTGTAGGCAAAATAATTTTAGGCGTAATAAAAATTAATAATTCCTTATCTACTCGTTTAGTATGCTTATGCCTAAACAATGCTCCAAAGAAAGGAATCTCGCCTAAAAATGGAACTTTTGTACTGACTTCAAGATCATCGGTTGTAATAAATCCCCCAATAGCCACCGTATCTTCATCCTTAACCATTACTACTGTATGCAAATCTCGCGTATGAGGGTCAATATAAGCTATCCCATCAGGAGATTTAAAATTAGAATCTACAGGCCTTGAAATACTCGGCTCAATCATTAACGAAACATATCTCTCTTCCTTGTTAATCATGGGAAGTATCTTTAAAGTAGTGCCTATCTCCATCCTATTTACTGTAGTCTTTATCGTCGCGACACCACCACCTGTAGTCATAATTGATTCCAATGAAACAACCTGATCAGCAGTAATCGCAATTTCAGCCAACTCCCTATCCTGAACTAAAATCCGCGGCTTTGACAAAAATTTAGTGTTTGTATCAGTTTTCAACATTTCTACAATCCAATTAAGCCCTGCTGAAGAAATCAATCCATAAGAAAAATCAAAGCCTGGTATTTCAAATATCTCTGGACATCCACGATTGTCAACATCTTCCCATTTAGTATAGGGAAAAGGCGTTGCCCTGGCAGGCCCGGAGTATTTAGCAATTTCTTTATTCCATTTTGTACCTAAATCCTCAAGAAAATCCGAGGTTGTTTCAATAAGTTCCACTTCTAACATTACTTCTGGAATCGGCTGGTCAAGTTCATCAATTATCTTATCAATTAATTTAAACCTTTCAGGAATATCTGTAATCAAAAGTACGTTAGAAAATTCAACCATTGTGCCATGTTCTGATAATACAGGTTCCAAAAATTCTCTTACAGAATTCTCTTTATCATTCTTGCTGTCTTCCTTACCAAGAGACGGGCCTTTCCCATGTAAATACCGCAACCGATAAATTTTTGTGTCCGTCTTAATTTTTTCTACCTGCATAGGCACGACAATGATAATATTGCTTTTAGGCTGTTGCAACAGCTTCAAATTATTTGCTTTAAGCAAACAGTTTAAAGCATCGTCAACCAGTACATTTTCCATATAAAGCGTAATTGCCTTATCCTCAACATCCTGACTTGCCACAAAATTTAATCCTGCTTGTTGAGAAAAAACTTTAAGTACATCTTTTAACTGTGCTTCTTTAAAATCTAAAGAAACTAACTTTTCATCATCCCTACTACTAATTTCGATGTCATCCTCAATCTCATAACTTGTCTGCGCGAATACATTATTTTCACTATACCCGGCAACGTAAAAAAAGCATAAAATAAAAATATCCAGTAATAGAAATATCTTTCTCATTAACTCCCCTCCTAAAATTTTGAACGCCCAACATCATATTTATACTCTTTACCTTTGAAGAATAAAATCAAATTTTGTTTTGTGATTTCTTTTATTTCAAAATTATCAATATAATCGCCTACTTTCATCACTGAACCATTAACAATTGCCTGAGCTCGTTTTGAATTCCAAATTATACCCTGCAATTTAATTTGAGGTAACTTAATTTCTGCCTCTTTTTTGTTCTTGTCAATTACATTTTTAGGCGTAAAAAAGTGCCTCTCCAAAACCAGAGGCAACCCAAAGGGATCCCGTTTAGCCGCAGCTCCAGTGTACTGTAAATCCTTAACCAATTGTGTATCTGATAACGCGCGTTTAGACACATTTTTTGCTGACACAAGTCCGGCAAATAATAAAAGTACTCCCGCAAAAACAAAAATACTTAACCCTTTTTTACCCATCAGTTCTCCATGACAGTATCAGTTAAATAAAATGTACTAAGTACCAACAAAGCTTTAACCCGTGTATTTGCTTTTAAATTATCTCTTTCCCCAGAGATTAACAATTTATCAACATTAATAAAAAAGTCTGCTTTTTCAAGACTACTAATAAAAGCTCCCAATTCATGATATGTAGAATTTAATTCCAAATTTACAAATAATTTCACAAATTCTTTACGTTTCGCTATAGGCAGCACTAAAATTGAAACCATCTTTAAGTTTAATTTACCAACAATCTTCGCCACCTCGGATAAAAAATATGAACTTTCACTAATCGGCTTTAAATTTTCTTTAATTTTTTTCAGTTTGTTCAGCTTTAATGCCACTTCATTTTCTAATTCTATCCGAATACGCTGCTCTTTGTAAAAAGATAATTTATCCATATTTTGATTCCATATAATCCTACCGCCAGTAAAAAACAGACTTACAAAAATGACTATACCTATCCATATAACTAGCTTTGTCTCACCATAAAAAAAACGCTGTATCATTTTTTTATCTTCTCCACAAATAATTATTTTTTATCCAGGTCTGATGAACAAATAAGGTCAAATGTCATTATCGGCATATCACCAAAAGAACTTCTCTCCACAGATCCAGTTTTAATAATTTTAAACCCTTTAAAAAAAGCAACATCTGCTTTTAACTTTTCAACATACTCATTAATCATTTCTACTTCTGTACCCTTTTGAGCAGTAAAAACATTGCCTTTTATCTGCAAATTAAAACTATTTTCATTGCTTTTATCTCTTCTTACGATAAAACTATTTTCAAAATTTAATTTTGTCAACCATATTTCCGCATTAGTCAGCTTCGGCAAGCAACTTAATTTAGGTGTTAAATAAACTTTCTCTTTTACTAATTTATTATAAATATTGATTCGCGATTCTATACTATCTAAGCCTGCCTTTAATTGCTTTTGATCAAAATGGCTTACTTCTACAAATTTAGATCCACTATTCCTTATTTTTTTCAAAATTTTCTGTTCTTTAGATACAAATGCTGAAAAAACAAGCTGCATAATCAGAAAAGATACAAGCAATGCTGCAACCTCAATCAAAACCATCTTCCTGATTAAAATTTTTGTTTTTAAACTAGTTTTTTTTCTTGCCCTAAAAAGGTCTATCTCTATTCTGGTTTTTACAAGCCCTCTTAACGCAGTGCCAAGAGTAACAGGAAACATTGGGAAAGTATGCGGTAAAGGCTTTGTCTTTACACATTGAATAGTTTTGAATGGATCAATAGTCTTCACAGAAACATTCAATTTATCGCTTAAATACTCTGGCAAAGAAGATACTCCTTTTGAAGAACCTTCTGCTGCTGTATTAAGAGGAGCGAATAAACTATCAAAATAATCTAGTTCGCCGCATAAGATTACTTTACTTACAGACTCTTTGCCTAATTCTTTCTTATAATACTCCAATGATATCTTAACATCACTTAATACATCGTCTAAAAGAGTTAACCTATTATCAGCGGGGATCGCTGTCTTGCTTCCAATAAGTAATTCAGCGGTTTCATCATCTATCCACTCTTCTTTTTTAGACAAAGAGACATCTCTAACAAAATAAGGAATGCCGTCTTTTAAGATAATTATGTTAACTCTCTGTTCGTAAAAATACACTACGGCATTGGATTTTTTTATTTCTATCTCACCGCTATATTCCAAAAAACGCAACAAAGCAAAAGATGCTGTTTCTATAGATATAGGAGTTATATTAACTTTATTCAGCATCGCCAGATGATTCTTTATAAATTCTCCCTTTGTAACCAAAGAAATAATGCCAACTTTCCTTGTCTCTTTCTTCCCCCTTAAAATATAAAAACCGGTTACTGCCTCTTCTAATTTAAAAGGAATATATTTTTTCGCCTCAAAACGGACGGCTTCTTCCATTTCCTCCGCAGAAATATACGGCATTTGAAAATAACGTAACAAAACCATCCCTGGAAGAAGAACAGTATTAACTTTTCTTAAATCAATTTTAGATTTATACGAAATTTTACGGAGAGCTTTAAGGATCAGTTCTGCATCCAAACTTTTATTTGTATCCTGTACATCTTCAAATATATCAACATGCACAAAATTAGTCAGATGCACTTTTCCCGCGATATATTGTAATTGCGCTAATTGTATAGTCTTTGTCCCAACATAAAGCCCTACTGATTTTTTTAGAAAAAGCATATATAAACCTATGTTTTTGTATTCTATAAAAAAAAAATCTTTTTTACTTTATCATCATTACTTTATACTCATCATAGAAAATTACTATAACAACCCAGCATACATATAGATTATCTTTTTTAACATAAGATATCACTTATGTCAATCCTTTTTTATTCACAAATGCTTTGTATATAAGCAATCAGTGCGTTCCATAAAAGATCAAAACAATCACATAATATGGTGCAAATTTAAAAACTTTCTAATAAAAAATAAAAAAAATAAAAATGTCTGGAAATTTTCAACCTTATCGTGTATATTAATTTTTTGTAGGATGAAAAAAATATACTCAAACGCAATTGGTTTGTAAAATTTAGGCGTTTCCCTGTGCCCTAGATTGGAACGGTTTGACGAATGAAAAACGTTTCAAGATGCAGTGCAAGGGAATGTCATAAAATTACAAACCAATTGCGTTTGAGTATAACTATGGTATCGATACATGGATAAAACTATACATAAAACTTGGTTCAAATTCATTTTAGTATTAATTTTCCTTTATCTATTTTTAGTTAGCATTGGTTTAATGGGTGCTGCATTTAAAGGTTTTGGTAAAAATTTTGCTGAAAATTTACTTAAAACAACTGCTAATCCTTTTGTAGGTTTATTCATCGGAATTTTAGCAACAAGTTTAGTTCAGAGTTCCTCAACTACAACCTCTATACTTGTAGGCATGGTTGCTTCAGGAGTACTCACTATCAGTAATACTGTGCCGATAATTATGGGAGCGAATATTGGGACAACAGTAACCAATACACTTGTTTCATTAGGGCATATTACCCGCAGATAAGAATTCAAACGCGCTATTGCCGGAGCAACTATTCATGATTTTTTTAATTTAATCTGCGTAACAATTATGTTTCCCCTAGAGTTAATGTTTGGTTTTTTAGAGAAATCTGCCACAATTTTATCTAAATTATTCATAAACTGCGGAGGTATTAAATTTACAAGCCCACTCAAAATAGTAACAGAACCAACGATTAAATTTATAAGAAATATTTTCACAGAATTGCTGCATCTACCAAAAATTTTTGCCTCTATTTTAATATTAGTTACAGCAATGCTTCTTCTTTTTCTTGCATTGTACTACATTGTTAAGTTAATGAAATCATTAGTTAGTAACAAAACTGAAACTGTTTTAATTAATATTATTGGACGTAAAGGCATAATCGGAATTTTTGTGGGATTAGCTTTTACAGCGATGGTACAAAGCAGTTCAATCACAACTTCTTTATTAATTCCTTTAATCAGCGCTGAAATTTTAACCATCGAGCTTGCTTTTCCCATAACTATGGGCGCAAACATTGGGACAACTACTACCGCAATGCTTGCTTCATTTGCTACAGGCAACAGCGCAGCGATTACTATCGCGTTCGTACATTTTTTGTTCAATCTAATCGGCGTATCTTGTATTTATCCGATCAAAATATTCCGCAAGATACCTATATACTTCGCGCGGCAACTAGGAGAATTAGCCTTTAAAAAAAGATGGTACGCTTTTGCTTATGTCCTGGGATTTTTCTTTTTACTGCCTGGGATTTTTGTCATTCTACTAAAAATACTAAAATAAAAAAGGAGAAAAAAGATGTTCAGCAATTTACTGCAATTTTGGCAGGGCAAAGATTTTTTAACACAAGTATTGGAAGAATTTAAAACAATGTTAGATGACGCGCATATAATGTTTGAATCTGTATGCAGAAAAATTATTGCTAATCAAGATGAACCTGAAATAGAAAATAAAATTTACGCAGTAGACGCAAAAATTAACGCGCTGCAAAAAGATATCAGGAAAAAAATAATCACACATCTTTCGATTCAACCATCAGTAGATATGCCTGTATCTTTAATATTAATGAGTGTGGTCAAAGACGCGGAAAGATTGGGCGATTACGCGAAAAATCTCCTTGAAATAAATACACTGTTACAAAATCCAATTGATCAACAAAAATACGCAAAAATATTTAACAATATTGACCAAAAAATATTACAACTTTTCAAAAAGACTAAATCCGCGTTTTTAGAATCAGATGAAACTAAAGCAACACAATCATGGGAATCAGAAAAAAAAATTGTAAAATTTTGCGATGAAATCATTACTAACCTCTCTAAAAGCAGCCTTAGCGTAAATGAAGCTGTATGCTTCACGCTTATTGCCAGATACTTTAAACGTATAGCCGCACATTTAACAAACATTGCTACTTCAGTTGTTCTACCTCTTAGTGACTTAGACTATTTTGACGAAAAGATAAGGGATAATATAAATGAAAAATGAGTAGATATTATCCATCCTATACCCACACCTATTGAAATGAGCCATGCTTCAACAGAAATGATTAAATAAGCCTGAGCTAATTTTATATTATATACTACTTTTATTAATCTTGCTTCTACATCCAGAATACGCAAAAGCATAATAATGATAAAAATATACCCTATTATATTAATATCATTATTATTAGAAACCATAATTAAATAGATATACAATAATAAAAACCATAATGGCAAGACATAAATACGGCATAAAAAATGCTTACTTAAATTGCTATCCATAGATAAGCCTTTAATCTTTAAGGCACTGGGATAAAACCGATCTAAAAAATAACTCAAAATAGCAGAACAAATTATTATTATAAAATACAAGTTTAAAATTAATAATAAGATCATATTTATTTTAATTTTTAAAAATGGCAGGTTATTTTTAAAAAACGAATAAATACATAGAGAAGAAAAAAATAAATTGCTAAAAAATACAGAAATTAATGCGTTAAAAAATCTTTGTTGTTTGTTGCACTTTTCAAATACACAATCCGGACACAATAAAACTAAGAACCCATCTAAAAAATTTGTTTTCATATTAAATGTATATACTCAAACGTAATAAATTTGCAACTTTATGACGCTCCCCTGCACCGCATTTTGGAACGTTCTTCATTCGCCAACCCTTAGGCGCAGCGAGCTGCGCTTAAGGGTTGAATATAGTTTTCCTTTTTCCCCTACTGAATTCTGTATCATGGCTTCTGACTACTGATATATTATTTTACCGCCTGCCTGCTATAGCCTCAGACATAGTTGCCTGATCAACATGCCAAATGTTACTGCCCACAGGTATGCCTCTGGCAATCTGAGTAATTTTAATCTTCAAAGGCAAGAGTAAACGTTTCAAATACAAAGCTGTGATTTCTCCTTCCCTGCTTGAACTTGTCGCAATAATCACCTCTTCTAATTTATCCATTTTAACCCGGGCAAGCAAATGTTTTAAAGGCAAATTAACTGGCCCAATACCGCCTAAAGGAGAAAGCCTGCCCCAAAGCACATAATACAACCCTTTATATCTCGCTGTGCGTTCTATTGTAATTACATCCTGAGGTTCTTCTACAATACAAATAACATTCTCACGTTGAACTCTTTTTTGGCATATTAGGCAAAGATCTTTCTCCGCGAAATAATTGCATAATTTACATTTTTTTGTTCTCTGTTTTGCTTCAATTACTGCTTGAGCAAAAGCTTCCGCATCCGCATAAGAACCTTTTAAAAGATGCAACGCCATTCTTTCCGCGGACTTAAATCCAATAGTCGGAAATTTAGATAGTTTCTCAATAAGATTTTGAAGTGATAAAGGATACTCCTGCATATTTACTACCTTTAGGGACTGTATACTCAAACGCAATTGATTTGCAATTTTATGATGTCCCCCTGCACCGCATTTTGAAACGTTCTTCAATCGCCAAACCTTAGGCGCAGCGAGCTGCGCCTAAGGTTTGACTTAGGTCAGAACGTTCCAATATAGGGCACAAGGAAACACCTAAATTTTACAAACCAATTGCATTTGAATATAAATGAAGCATCCCCCGCAACCTATGGGGACACTATTGCCATTGAGGAAAACCCCAAACGGCTTATTCTGATTATTGAACTATCCGTCCATTAAAAATATCTATTGCTGCCTGGATAACATCGTCGCCTTTGAAAGATTCCCTGTTTTTTGATTCCACAGGCTTAATAAGTTTTGTAATTTTTCTATCTTTTATAATATCTTTTTCAAGTGATTCAGCAGAGCTGACAAAATTAATTTTTATTGTGCTTCCAATAACCTGTTTAACAATATTTTCAATTATCTCTACATTCTGGTTCTGAGCTAAATTCTCACGGTGAAATTCATGCTCTTTTAAAAACGCAATGTTAACAATATTACTGCCGCTAAGACTAAAAATACTACCTTCTGCAAGACAAAACCCTAAACTTGGCTTAGATTTTTTAACCTCATCAATAACCTCAGGCCAAAACTTACGAACCTTTTTTAAGCTAAGTATATTATTTTGAACACCAGATGATTCTTTTTTTGTATCTTGCGAACAATCCGTTTCTTCACATATCTGGGAACTCTGCTGCCGCGGGACATCCGCATAATTTTGTGAGCAACTATCACTTTTTTCCAAATCTATAGAACAGTTATTAATACTATTTCGCGCTTTAATTTTTTCTGGTTCAAACAACAAATTTGCAGACACTGTTTTTAAATGATTTAACTTTTTCGCTAATTCCGCAAGAGAAATTAATTTATCCTGTTCTGAAAGTTTAATCAAAGCCATTTCTAAAAATAACCGGCCCATACCATGCTGCTTAATTTTTCCCTGTGTACCTGTTAAAACAGCAATTAAATAAAGAATATTCTCCAAACTAAATTCTTTACTTTGCTCACATAGTTTTTCACGATCTTCCGGGGCTAATTCCAGCATTTTTTCACAACCGCATTTAGAAAGCATTAAATTACGAAAATGCTGAACTAAAGAATCTACTATTTGCACAGGATCACGCGATTGTTCAACAATTAACTGATCAATCAATTGTAAATTCCGCGCAACAGAACCCTGTATAAGATTATCTACTATAGAAAAAATTACCTCCTGAGCAACAAGGCCAAAAACATTAATTACATCTTCTACTGTTATCTTAGCATTACCAAAGCTGTTCATCTGGCCAAGAATAACTTCCGCGTCCCTTAAACTACCATCTGCAATCTTAGCAATAAAATATAATGCCTGCTCCTGACAATCTATTTCTTCAGCACAAGCCAATTCTTTTAGTTTTAAAACAATACTCTTAGCCGATATTTTATGAAAGTCAAATCTCTGGCAGCGCGATAATATTGTAGGTAAAACCTTATGAGGCTCTGTAGTGGCAAAAATAAATTTTACATGTTCAGGCGGCTCTTCTAAAGTTTTAAGTAACGCATTAAATGCTTCTGTAGTCAGCATATGTACTTCATCAATAATATAAATTTTAAATCGGGAAGACGCAGTGGCAAATTTTACATTTTCCCTTAACATTCTGCTTTCATCAATCCTGCGGTTAGATGCTCCGTCTATTTCTAAAACATCTAAGCTCCTTGCCTCATTTATTTGTTTGCAAAAACTACATTCATTACATGGTTTAACAGTCGGCCCTTTCTCACAATTTAAAGCTTTAGCAAGAATTCTTGCAGTTGACGTTTTACCAGTGCCGCGAGGGCCTGAAAAAAGATAAGCATGGGCGAAACTATTCTGCAGAATTGAATTCTTTAGAGTAACGGCAATATGCTGTTGGTCGATTATCTCATCAAAATTTTTAGGGCGATATTTTCGCGCGTAAGCAATAGAA